>NZ_CM001773.1:3719371-3856882 GCF_000314895.2 Providencia sneebia DSM 19967
AAGACGTTCTTCAGACACGAGGCGGGGATGCATCAGGCTTGCGCCCAATGTGCAATATTCCCCACTGGTGCCTCGCCGTAGGAGTTTGGGCCGTGTCTCAGTCCCAGTGTGGCTGATCATCCTCTCAGACCAGCTAGGGATCGTCGCCTAGGTGAGCCATTACCTCACCTACTAGCTAATCCCATATGGGTTCATCCGATAGCGCAAGGACCGAAGTTCCCCTGCTTTGCTCCAAAGAGATTATGCGGTATTAGCCACCGTTTCCAGTGGTTATCCCCCTCTATCGGGCAGATCCCCATACATTACTCACCCGTCCGCCGCTCGTCAGCGAGAAGCAAGCTTCCCCTGTTACCGCTCGACTTGCATGTGTTAGGCCTGCCGCCAGCGTTCAATCTGAGCCATGATCAAACTCTTCAATTAAAAGTGTTTGATGCTCAAAGAATCTTTACTGTCGCCTGATTTCCGAAGAAACCAGATTACCTATTAGTTCATATGTATATGAATTAACGTGTTAGTCACTCTTCAAGACTTTTTCAATCAAATATTTTTTGATAGTGTCTTGTGAGTGCCCACACAGATTGTCTGATAAATTGTTAAAGAGCGTTGCGACTATCTTTTGGATAGTGACCAGAGGTCTTTAACGCAAGGGGGCGTATAATACGCTTACCTTTTCGAGATGTCAAGCTTTTTTTCGCTTTTTCTTTTCAGAACATCTCGCTGCCGTTTTGGTTAGCACTTCACTTAACATTAAGTCATTTAACTTCAAGTTGTTAACTGCGGCTCCATCACTCAGCGTTGCTTTGCATCGCCTTGTTCCCGGTCAGTGGATGCGCATTATAGGGAGCTGGAGAATTCTGGCAAGTGTTTTTTTGATTTTTTATTTCAACCGATGAAATATTAAACCAATCGTTTAAAATCACAACTTTTTGTAGAAAATACACACTACAATTGTTGAAATTCCTCTACAAACTTATTTACTTTATCCCAATTGGTATATTCTATTTCTGTTTGCGGGTCTGTAGGTCCATTTGTCATTTTCATAATAAGCGGATCATTGTTCTATCAAACCAGCTATACCGCGGATAGCACAAAGCACCTGCGAATACGGAAATAAGCGTTGGGCTCCATGGACTCTTTTCTAAAAACTTTCGGGTATAAGCATTTGTAGCTGGAGTATCCTTACCTTCTTTTCTTGCTGTAAGATTGACGCTAAAAAAGGCAGTTTTCATTGTATTAAGCTGATTTTGATAGGCTGTCGCAAATCGTAGAAGCCTTTTATTAAAATGCCCATAACGAATAGACGCACCTACTAATACCTTATTATAAGCAGATAAATTAAGATTTTTTTCAGTGTTCAGATCCCGTATATCACACTGACAACCTTGTGTTCTCAATTGTTCAGCTATTGTTAAGACAATCTTTTTAGTTTGACCATCCGTACTTGAATATAAGAGTAAATAACTCATTGTTAATCCTATTCAACTAATCACGCCAGAAGGTTGGCGTAAATAATACCAATAAAGTGAAAACTTCAAGACGCCCAAATAGCATAGTCACAACAAGTATCCATTTACCCACCGGATTCATTGATGTGAAATTATCCGCAACCGATCCTAAACCGGGCCCAAGGTTATTTAATGTTGTCGCGATAGCAGAAAAAGCAGAAAACTCATCAACACCTGTTGCTATTAAGATTAATAAGCTAACAATAAAGACAAGTGCATAAGCTGAAAAGAATCCCCATACGGCTTCGATAATGCGTTCTGGTAATGCCCTTTGCCCTAGCTTAATCGTATACACGGCGTTAGGGTGAACTAACCTCTTTAATTCTCGAGAGCCTTGAAGGAATAATAATAAAATCCGTATGACCTTTAAGCCACCACCTGTTGAACCAGCACAGCCTCCAACAAAAGCAGCACATAATAGAAGCATAGGTAAAAAGAGCGGCCAACCAGAGAAGCTATCTGTTGTAAACCCTGCGGTTGTTGCCATTGAAACGACTTGGAAAAAGGCTTGATCTAAAGTTTGCCCAAACGAATCGTATACTGCATGGTAGAGCAGTACCAACGTACAAATAATAACGAGCACTAGCTGAAAACTAATAAAGGTTTTAAATTCAGGATCTTTCCAATATATCCCTAAACTCCGCCCTGTTAATACGGCAAAGTGTAAGCCGAAATTACACCCTGAAATAATCAAAAATACGGCAATAATGGTATTAATTGCTGGACTATTAAAATAGCCAATACTGGCATCATGGGTTGAAAAGCCACCTATCGCTATTGTTGAAAAGCTATGTGAAATAGCATCAAAGACATCCATTCCTGCAAGCCACAAAGCAATAGCACACACAATGGTAAGTAAAACATAAATAAGCCAAAGGGTTTTTGCGGTTTCTGCAATTCGTGGCCGCATTTTATTATCTTTTAATGGCCCGGGCATTTCCGCGCGATAAAGCTGCATGCCACCGACCCCTAATAAGGGAAGAATTGCCACAGCTAAGACAATGATCCCCATACCACCGAGCCACTGTAGCATCTGCCGATAAAATAAAATGGCTTTTGGTAATGTATCTAGACCAACAAGTGTTGTTGCCCCCGTTGTTGTCAGCCCTGAAAAGGATTCAAAAAAAGCATCTGTAACTGAAAGATTTGGGCGCTCTGAAAAAATGAAGGGCAAAGCCCCCACACTCCCCAGAACTGTCCAGAATAAAACAACAATTAAAAAACCTTCTTTTGCCTTCAGCTCATGTTTGCTGTTACGCGTTGGTATCCATAACATTAAGCCAATAATTAAAGCAGCGACAAATGTTTGGCTAAAAGCTCGTCCTGCACCATCACGATAAATAAGCGCGACAATGCCGGGGACGATCATCGTAAAAGAGAAGATAATAACGAGCAGCCCGACAATACGGGTTATTGCACGAAAATGCATTCGGCAGATTCCTTGCTAACCAATTAACTATTTATAGATTCAGGTATGAGTTCTAAAGCACCGCGGCTTATATCACGTAATTTATCATTAACATCTTGTTCTAAGGTCGTTGGAATGGAAATACGCAAACGTACAACTTCATTGTAGTCACTATGTACTATCATGCCATTGACCTGAGTAATAAGTTGTTCAACATTATTAATCAATGAGTAATCACATACCAAATGGAAAATTTTTTGCGGTACTTTTATTTCCGTTGGCAACAACTTAAGTGCTTGCTGGGCACCATTTCCATACGCTTTAACTAAACCGCCTGTGCCAAGTTTTATACCACCAAAATAGCGCACAACAACACAGGTAATTTCACCGATCTGGCTGCCAAGCAATTGAGCCATAATAGGTTTACCTGCCGTACCCGTAGGTTCACCATCATCAGAAAAGCCCAATTGTTGGGAATCATCTGGCCGTCCAGCAACGAATGCCCAGCAATGGTGCCGGGCATCAGGATACTGTGCTTTGATGGATTGAATATACTCCTTCGCAGCATCAATACCCTCAGTGTGTGCTAAATAGGTAATAAAACGGCTTTTTTTAATTTCTTCTACAAAAGAAATGGATTCTGCCGGAATTAAATAAGATTTCATTAAGGTAAATGCAGGTCTCGAGTCATATTTTCAACCCGATTATGGTGAATGATGATGTTATCTTCAATACGAATTCCCCCATAAGGTTTGAATTGTTCAATTTTATCCCAATTAAAATATCGGGTGAACTCACCTGCACGCCAAGGGGAAAGTAAAGATTCAATAAAATAGAGGCCCGGTTCAATAGTGACAACCATTCTTGGTTCTATCACTCGAGTACAACGAAGAAATGGATACATTTTAGGCGCAGCAAGTAATGTTCCGTCTTCATCTTGCATAAATCCACCAGCATCATGAACCTGTAAGCCTAATAGATGTCCTAACCCATGAGGTAAGAAAGGTGTTGTAATACCTTGCTCTACCATTGCTTCTTCACTGATATCCTTAATTATTGAATGTTTTTTCAATAATTTTGCGATCCGATAATGCATATCGACATGGTAATCTGTGTAGCGAACACCCGCTTTAATTGAATCAATTAACGAGAGCTGTTGCTTGTTTAAGTCTGCAACTAACGCGGCAAAATCGTTTTTATTTTTCGCAGCATAGGTTCTCGTAATATCAGCAGCATAACCATTATATTCTGCACCTGCATCAATTAAAAAGCTGCGAGATTCACTCGGTGCCTTTTGCTGTAATTTTGTATAGTGCAAAACGGCTGCATTTTCATTTATCGCGATGATATTGTCATAAGGCACATCTGTATCACGATGACCAGTCGCTTCCAAGTAACTAATATTGATATCAAATTCACTCATGCCTGCTTGGAAGCCTTCAAACGCAGATAAATGACCATTTACCGCCATTTTCTGTGCTTCTCGCATACAGTACATTTCATAATCAGTTTTATATGAACGGTGGTAATGATAAAAATCAATGACAGGTTTAGGATTAATATTATGCAGGCGAATACCTAAAGATTCTGCTTTTGCTTTATTAGGGCCGATATAAGCAACATGCTCTTTAGAAAGATTCGCTAAAAATTCATTAATATCATCAGCGTTTTTTAGATGAATCAGTTCGACTTCTTTTGTCCAAAAACCATTTGGTAGCGGCTCAACACTATGCCAATAGTCTACTGGTGAATAAAACCATAACTTAGGTTTATTAATACCATCAACTAATAGCCATGAATGTGGAACATCAGTGACTGGAACCCATGCTTTGAAATGTGCGTTGACTTTAAACGGATAATCTCTGTCATCCAAAAAAATACGTTGTGGGTCACCGGAGTGAATGAGTACGGCATCTAATTTACTGCGTTGTAAGACTTGCTGAGTTCGTTCTTGCAAAGTTTTAATATGTTCAGCGTAGAGTTCAGTCAGTTTTTCCATTTCCTTCAACCTTTGAGCTTGATTAGAAAATCCAAGCTTAACACGTTCTTTAATATGCGGGTATGAGCTGTCGTAAATATCAATTTAATTGATTGATTATTAATTAAAATATCATTTTTATTTAAATACATTCTACTTAATAGCTGTGATCTACCTTCCAATTCATTAATCAAATATTTGCATTTAATTAACATTCTGGTCACACTCAAAACAATCTGGTCATACCAGATGATTAAATCATCAGAGGAGAACAGCATGCTTTATCAAAGTGAAGTGATCTATGTTCAATGGTTGAAAACAGGTATTGCAGAACTCGTTTTTAACTCACCTGGACCAATAAATAAGTTGGATACTCATACCGTTGCTTCACTTAATGAAACAGTCACTGTTCTTGAACAACAGCCCGACTTACTCGGTGTTATTTTCAGATCGGATAAACCTGCATTTATTGTAGGTGCCGATATCAAAGAATTTCTTTCGCTTTTTGAAGCGCCAAAAGAAACACTGACTGAATGGTTGAATTATGCTAATCAGATATTTAACCGCATTGAAGATTTACCGGTTCCAACCATTAGTGCAATCAATGGATATGCATTAGGTGGTGGCTGTGAATGTATCTTAGCCACTGATTTTCGAATTGCCTCCCCAGATGCTCGTATTGGGCTACCTGAAACCAAACTTGGCATTATGCCTGGTTTTGGTGGTTCAGTGCGCCTGCCTAGATTAATTGGGCTAGATAGCGCGTTAGAAATCATCACCGCAGGAAAAGATGTTAGTAGTCCAGAAGCACTCAAACTTGGGCTAATTGATGCCATTGTTGAAACGTCACAGTTAGCTGAAGCTGCTCTCGCCTTGATTGAATCAGCTATTTCAGGTGCGATAAACTGGCAACAAAGACGCTCACCTAAGCTAAATCCTTTGCAACTTAGCCCAATAGAACAAGCAATGAGTTTCAATGTTGCAAAAGGAATGGTGTATAAAGTTGCAGGAAAACATTACCCTGCACCAATGGTTGCCGTGAATACCATAGAAAAAGCCGCTAATTGTGCGCGTAATGAAGCACTTAAGCATGAAACAGCAGCTTTTGTTCCTCTCGCCCATACTGATGTTGCTCGTGCATTAGTGAGCATATTTCTTAATGACCAATATATTAAAGCCACAAGTAAACAACTTGCTCGTCATGTTGAAGCACCTCAACATGCCGCTGTGCTTGGTGCTGGTATTATGGGTGGCGGAATAGCTTATCAATCAGCCAGTAAAGGTGTGCCTGTCTTCATGAAAGACATCAATGATAAATCTTTAGATTTAGGCATTGAAGAAGCACATAAATTATTGAATGGTCAATTTGAGCGGGGAAGAATAAATGCTTCAAAAATGGCTAAAGTCCTTGCTTCAATCCATCCTTCACTCTCATATTCTGGGATCGAAAATTCACAGATTGTTGTCGAAGCAGTGGTAGAGAATCCCAAAATTAAATCATCTGTATTAGCTGAAGTCGAAAAATATGTTGAACCTGAAACCATTATTGCGTCAAACACGTCAACTATCCCTATCTCAGAATTAGCAAAATCTCTTCAGCGCCCAGAAAATTTCTGTGGAATGCACTTTTTTAATCCAGTTCACCGCATGCCACTCGTTGAAGTTATTCGGGGCAAACTGACCTCTGATGACACAATTGCAAAAGTGGTTGCTTATGCCAGCAAAATGGGCAAAACCCCTATTGTTGTCAATGATTGCCCGGGCTTTTTTGTCAACCGAGTACTATTCCCTTACTTTGCTGCCTTTAATCTATTAGTACAAGATGGCGCAGACTTTAGGGAAATAGATAAAGTCATGGAAAAAGAGTTTGGCTGGCCAATGGGCCCTGCTTACTTGTTAGATGTGGTTGGTATTGATACTGGTTTTCATGCAGAACAAGTCATGGCACAAGGTTTCCCAGAGCGCATGGCTAAAAATAGCAAAAATGCTATTGATGTCTTATTTGAGAATCAACGTTTTGGGCAAAAAAATGGCAAAGGATTTTATCAATATGAAAAAGATAAAAAAGGAAAGCCGAAAAAAATTGATGATCCAACAACAGATGAGCTGTTAAGTGCTATTCGTAAAGAAAAACGTTCATTTACCAAAGAAGAGATCATTTCTCGCATGATGATCCCGATGATCAATGAAGTTGTTCGTTGCTTAGAAGAAAGGATCATCGACAGCCCTGCTGATGCTGATATTGCTTTAGTTTATGGGCTTGGCTTCCCGCCATTCCGTGGGGGTGCTTTCCGTTATTTAGATACATTGGGCACCCAATCTTATGTCAAAACAGCTGAAGCCTTTACGCACTTAAGTCCACTTTATCAAATACCTAATGGTCTTAAAGAGAAATCTAAAAATAATGAAAGCTATTATCCGCAGCCAGCTGTTGTGAATATTGATATCAAAAATGTTGAGAGAGGCTAAGAGTATGGAAAATATCGTTATTATCGATGGAATACGTACACCAATGGGGCGTTCAAAAGGTGGTGTTTTTCGCCACACTAGAGCGGAAGACCTCTCTGCACATCTGATGAATGCCATATTTGAACGCAACCCTAATGCCAATAAAAAAGATCTTAATGACATTATTTGGGGATGTGTACAACAAACACTAGAACAAGGTTTTAATGTTGCCAAAAACTCAGCCCTATTAACTGATATTCCTCATACCGTTCCTGCTGTAACAGTTAATCGGCTATGCGGTTCATCAATGCAAGCTTTACATGATGCCAGTAGACTGATTATGACTGGAGATGCGGACTCTGTCTTGATTGGCGGTGTAGAACATATGGGCCATGTTCCGATGAATCATGGCGTAGACTTCAACCCTAAACTGACTTTACGCGTGGCAAAAGCCGCAGGTGCAATGGGATTAACAGCAGAAATGCTGGCACAAATGTATAAAATTAGCCGACAAGAGCAAGATGCTTTTGCACTTAGGTCACACCTAAGGGCTGCTCAAGCGACCCGTGATGGCAAATTTAAACATGAAATAGTCCCAATTGCAGGGCATGACAGCAGTGGCAATCTTTTTTCTGTTAATTACGATGAAGTGATCCGTTTTGATGCTAACCTTGAAAGTTTATCTTCCTTGCGTCCAGCATTTGACCCGGTTAATGGCACAGTAACCGCGGGTAATTCATCTGCACTTTCTGATGGTGCATCCGCCATGCTATTAACCAGTGAAACTTATGCAAAAGAACGGGGAATAAAACCAAGAGCGCGTGTTCGGTCAATGGCAGTTGTCGGTTGCGACCCTTCAATTATGGGTTTTGGTCCAGTACCTGCAACAGAGCTTGCTCTAAAACGTGCGGGACTTTCACTGGCTGATATTGACCTGATTGAATTGAATGAAGCATTTGCAGCGCAATCCCTTGCCTGTTTAAAAGGCCTGAAAGTACCTGAAAGTCAGATCGATGAAAAAGTAAACTTACATGGTGGAGCCATTGCTTTAGGTCATCCTCTTGGTTGCTCAGGTTCAAGAATTACCACAGCATTACTTAATCAATTAGAACAAAAAGATAAACAATTCGGATTAGCAACAATGTGTATCGGTTTCGGTCAAGGAATTGCAACAATCATTGAACGTATCTAAATCATATAAAGATAATAGGTTTGCCGTAGTTCTGTTGTATCTTGTAGATATTCCCGCCTAGTCAGGGGCGGGCTTTTTATTCTTAATGATTATGAATAACTAGATAATTTTTTTAACTTTTTGATTTAATTATACTGATTCTCTCAATGTAGATTTATCTTGTTTTATCCATTGTCCTTTATCAATTCCTGCGGCAAATTCAATAGAATCTCCATCCATAAAAATGCGTGTAATACCATCGGTATCATTTTTATATTTTCTAAGCATATGCCTAATTTCAGAAAAAGTGATAGGTTCACGAATTTCTTGATTACCGACTACCCTTCTCTCATTATTATTATAATGTTTGTTTTCTATCTCCATTTTTGTAATTTTTTCAGCTCTTATTTTAGAGGGTTTATTCCAAGAACTTAATATAGTTATATTATTTTTATTAAAAAAATCCACACCTAATTTACTGGAGTTTCTAAAAAAATGCGTTTGAATTAATTCATGAATTCCGTACATTATTTCAAGAGATAGACAATCATCATTATACATTGTTCTGAGTTGACGCTCAGCCTGATGAATATTTTTATTATCAAATAGATTATTCCCCTTTATAAAACAATCTAGATTTTTGATATCAACTGCACCAGAACTATTTTTTAATAATAGATTTTTTATTAACTTATTTTTTTCATCTGTCGATAGATTTTTAGCATTAACATAATGAAAAACATCTAGCTTTGTTTGATTTACTTTCAAATAGTCATGCCATTTATAAAGTAAATCATCTGTGTAATTATATGTATCATTTAAATATTCGCTAGGAATTATAACTCTTGTTGCAATATCCTTTGATAAATTTTGTATATTGTATAATAATCCTTCTTTACTTACATTATCAATATCATCATAATATGCTATAATATCTAATCTATGATTAAGTGCTGCAATCGTTACAACATCATAAATTTTATCACAAACTTCTTGATTATTTTGTATATACTCATCAACCAAATAGCGAAGCTTTTTTAAGAAACAATTGTGTATTAACACAGACATCCCGTGTAGATCATCACGTGATAATTTACCGCGGGCATGCATACTTCTAAGTTGAGCTTCCACCTCATGAATATTTTTATTATCCAGAATATTATTATTATTTATGAAGTCACGTAACTTCTTATAATCTACATTATCAGATACCAAAGATGTAGCCTCATACGTTAGCAATCGACGTTTTTTATCTCCGAATGAAGCAAAAAAATCCATTTTAGATTTATTACTTTCTACATAATCGACCATTTTACAGAGCGAACCATCCACATAACCTAAAGAATCACCAATTTGTTTAAAGTTATATATTCCTTTAGAAATAATGGAAATATTTTTTAATAAGGTATTAGTCGTTGTTTTTTTAAGATCACAATTATTAACTGAGATTCCCATTCCATTCTGAAAGATATCAATTAGTTTAGTTATATAATGATGATTTAACGTCCTTATATAATCAGATGCATCTCTTTGATGTGATGTAAAACCATAAACAGCCACCATTTTTGATTTGGTATAAGGAATATTTTTCTTAATATAACTTGGTGATATAAGCATATCCAAAAAATGTATTGTATCTTTATCATCGTATAAACGAGCACTACGATTAATATTAGATATACTTTTTATGTTTCTCCCTAATGATTTATTATTCGATACTTTAATTGATTTTGGTGTTTTAAAATTTATCCTACCTAAATTAATACTTTGATTTGTTTTATTCAAGCCTGACTCCTTTATCTTGATAAAATTATTATACTGTGTGGTTATATATGTTAATAACAAATAATTATTTAAAATATATAAAATATATAAAATATATAAAATATATAAAATATATAAAATATATACAAAAAATATCATTATTAGTCTCATATTTAATATCAATATTTGAATATTAATGAATATAAGAAGGTATGCAAGAATCAAAAAAATGATAACTAATTGAATATAAAGACCATTGCATTTAAAACTGATTTATAACATTATCAGTATAAATAAAAAATCCCTATAAAAAAGAGCTGTAGTCAGACAGCTCAATTTTATAGGGTTCTTTCTTAAAATTGATAGTTTATTTATATAAATTAAATAAACTCGTATGCATCACCAAATAATTGCTCAGCCTTAGCATTACGTTCAGAACAAAAACGCTCTCTTGCAATTTTTGCCATTTCAAAACGGCCTGCAATATAAATATCATGGGAAGAGAGATCACCAAAATCCTCTAACACTGCGCTCAAAACAGTTCCTGTTCTACCACGCCATAATTCATCGGGCTGCTCTACAATAGGAACAATTTTAAGATTTGGATAACGCTCACTTAATTCTTGAAGCTCACCAAGATCATAAAGATGCTCTAACTGGCGCCCGCCCCAATAAAATGTAATATCTCTCTCAGGATTTTCCATTAAAGCAGCAAGTAATACGGAGTGCGTATAAGAAAACCCAGTGCCACCTGCAACTAAAATCATTGGGTTTTGGCTATGTTCTCTGAACCAAGCTTTACCATGAGGAATATCAATATCAATTCGATGCTGTTCTAAAATCCTATCCATAACAGCCATCGCATAAAGATTGATTTCAGAAGCGCCAATATGAAGTTCAATCGTTTCTTTATTTGCAGGTGTTGAAGCCATCGAGAATGGTCGCTTATCACGCTCATCCATCACAACCATTAAATACTGACCTGCTTTAAAATGAAAAGGGCCATCCGGCAACAAAATAACCCGATAAACTGTATCCGTTATAGACTCGACAGATGTGACTTTGCAGCTCAAAGTTGCCATGGCTTCCCTCTTATTTATCAAAAATATTTAATTGATCCCAGATATCATCAACTCGTGACTTCACTTTTTCATCCATAACAATAGGTCGTCCCCACTCCCTATCAGTTTCGCCCGGCCATTTATTCGTTGCATCAAGTCCCATTTTTGATCCCAAACCAGAGACCGGAGATGCAAAATCCAGATAATCAATTGGCGTATTTTCCATCATAACGGTGTCGCGAGCTGGGTCCATACGCGTCGTAATCGCCCAAATCACATCTTTCCAATCTCGCGCATTGATATCATCATCACAAACAATAACAAACTTAGTATACATAAACTGTCTAAGATAAGACCAAACGCCCATCATCACACGCTTTGCATGACCCGCATATTGCTTTTTCATCGTGACAATCGCAAGGCGATACGAACAACCTTCTGGCGGGAGATAAAAATCAATAATTTCTGGGAATTGCTTACGCAAAATAGGCACTAAGACTTCATTTAAAGCCTCACCCAATACCGCAGGCTCATCGGGCGGGCGACCAGTATAAGTGGAATGATAAATCGCATCACTGCGCTGCGTGACATGAGTGACAGTAAAAACAGGGAAAGTGTCTATTTCATTATAATAGCCAGTGTGATCGCCATATGGCCCTTCAGGAGCAACTTCACCCGGTTCAATATACCCTTCAAGGATAATTTCAGCGCCGGCAGGTACTTCAAGGTCATTTGAAATACACTTGACGACTTCCGTCTTATTACCACGCAATAAACCAGCAAAAGCATATTCAGACAAAGTATCAGGAACAGGCGTTACGGCACCAAGGATGGTTGCAGGATCTGCACCGAGAGCTACTGCTACTGGGAATTTTTCACCGGGATGCTGTTCGCACCACTCCTGAAAATCAAGTGCACCACCTCGATGAGATAGCCAACGCATAATGAGCTTATTTTTGCCAAGAACCTGCTGACGATAAATACCTAGATTTTGCCGCTCTTTATTCGGACCTTTCGTGACTGTTAAGCCCCAAGTAATTAAAGGTGCTGCATCTTCAGGCCAACAATGCATGACTGGAATTTTTGTTAAATCCACATCTTCACCAGCCCAAATGTGTTCTTGGCAAGGCGCTGAACTTAACCTTTTAGCTGGCATATTAAGAACTTGCTTGAATTTTGGTAGTTTATCAAATAAGTCACGAAAGCCTTTCGGTGGATCTGGCTCTTTTAAAAAAGCAAGCAACTGACCAACTTCATGTAACGCTTTAATATCTTCTTGCCCCATCCCCATTGCAACGCGTTTGGTTGTACCAAACAAATTACAAAGAACAGGCATGTTGTAACCTTTTGGGTTTTCAAATAATAAAGCGGGTCCCCCTGCTCTTAGCGTACGGTCAGCTATTTCCGTCATTTCCAGATAAGGATCGACTTCCATCGTAATACGCTTTAGTTCGCCTTGCTTTTCAAGCTGCGCGACAAAATCTCTTAGATCACGGTATTTCATTATCTTCTTTTACTATTGCAGAGGGAGCCTCATTATAAGACGTCCGGCTAAGGTTACAAGTTACCCATAAAAACAATTAAAAATCAATTTAGTTATCCTAATAATCCGCCAATGTACTCAGTTATAACCAGCGAAATAAAACAAAACCTGCTGGAATATCTCAATTTATTGGCAATCAAAAGGAACAAGTTCTTTTAATGATTTAGTATTAAATTGTTCAGAAAATGATTGGTTATGCTGGAATAATTTAAAACCATCACCTTTACCACTAAAATAGCTCAGCTCATTACCTTTAATTTGAAAACCGCTGCCTTCTCTTAGGGCAACAACAACCTCGTGAGGATTAATGACACAAAACTCTTGTATCCTTTCATCACGCGTTTCCCCCATATGTCCTGAGATATGCGCATCAATATAATGAGGATTGATTTGTAATGGAAATAGCCCCAAAGAAGGCATAATAACCGCATTACTGACTGGCATATCATTTGTTGTGCGAATACTTGGTGTTGCCACATTACACCCAGCACTCCAACCAATGTAAGGAATGTCACGCTCTCTCACGGCACGTTGAATAGCAACAATTAGACCATTTTCATGTAAGCATTTGTTCAGCCACCATGTATTTCCACCACTGACAAGAATACATTCTGCTTGTTCTATAGCTTCAACTGGGTTAGCAAAGTGCTCAATGGATTTAACGTCAATTCCCAATGCATCACTTAACTGTTCAGCTCTTTCATCATGGCAACCACGCAGAACCGCATAAGGAACTAAAACTGCTGATTTGATATTCTTACGCTCAATCATTTCGTGAATGCGTGGTAAAGCATAGCTTAACCATGTTGGGTTACCTGGAAGCTTGCCATTGCTCAATAAAAAAATTTCCATCTCATCTCCTACGTGACTAATTATTATATAATCATTAGTCATAAATGATTTAGCTTAAGTTAAGATATGCACCTGATTCTTAATGATATTCGGACTGGATCGATTAGTCACATTTTTATAGCAGAATTTGTTATCATAAGCATATATTTGTTGTTCTGGATTTAGAAAATGGAAAAATGGTACCTGTTATATTGTAAGCGAGGCCAAATCGATCGCGCTATTGAGCATTTAAGTAGACAAAATGTGACTTGTATTACCCCAATGGCAGAAATTGAAAAAATGGTTAGAGGAAAACGGACAATCGTACAAGAGCCGTTATTCCCTAATTACCTGTTTGTAAAGTTTGACCATAACAAGATCCACACAACAACAATACAATCAACGCGAGGTGTTAGCCATTTTGTTCGTTTTGGTCTAAACCCTGCAATTATTCCAGATGAAATTATTGAGGTTCTACAACTCACTCCAGTCGCTAAGCTGGTTGCTCCTGAAACGCCAATGAGTGGTGATCATGTTGTCATTACTGAGGGTATTTTTGCGGGTATTAAAGCTATTTATTGCGAACCGGATGGTGAAACCAGATCGATTTTGTTACTTAATATATTAAATAAAAATGTTACTAAGGCATTAGATAATAAACAGTTTAAAAAATCGACTGAGTAATTTATTCTTTTAAGCTTATTTTTAATAGCAAAAAAGCCCATATATGGGCTTTTTTTACTCCCATCAAATCAATATATTCAATAAAAACAATATATTAATTATATGATAAAGGCGCTAAAAAGCGCCTAATCGTGCTACAGTGGGTCAGTGAGTGGACACTCTTCATAGTTTTGCAAAAATACGCCCATCACTCAAATCTAACCAATTGTTTATCGCTTTACAGCATAGGAGTTTTACCATATCAATGATATGTCAAACGTAGGTAACACAAAATCAGTAATATGATTTTAACTAAAAATAATTAATTACCAGATAGGTAATTAATTTTAGTAATTACCTTGCGCAGTACTACCTACAATGACAGCCATTAATGTAGAAGAAAATAATAAGAAAAATAAGAAAGCAGAAATAATCATTATAATGAAATAAACTAACCCAGCTCTATTCCAGGTTTCTTGAACCTTCATAAATGTTTCTGGTGAATCATAATCTCCATTTTTCCAAGCCCACTCATTACCTTTAAAACCACAAACAAACATCCAAACTACATTGAAAATAGGTATCAGCATTAGTAAAGGCAAAAATGATTTATTTCCAAAGCCCCATATAATGTTAAAAACAAAAGCACCCCAATTCCAACGTTTAATCTCTTGTGGAACTGATTTATTTGAATATGACATTTCATATATCCCTATCTTAAAATGATAATAATAAATTCTATAAAAAAACGCGGTAAATAATAATATAAATAAAATTTAAGTAAAAATAATTATTTTAAAATTATGTCACAAAAAATGTCACTGGAAATATAGCATGCCCATTTAAAAAATGAGCATGCTTGATAGATGTGGTCAATATGAGGATATTGAAAGAAATAAATCCTTTTATTTCAATATATTGAATCAATTTCATTAAGCCCATGATGGGCTTTTTGTGTATCAGGCGGAGAATAAATTTCCAGCAACATTTATTTGTCTATTCTTCTTCGTCTTCTTCGGTATCATCTTGCTTTCTTCTTCCTTTACCAACATAAAAATTAGAAAGAAGCACACCAAGTTCAAATAACAAATACATGGGTACTGCAAGTAATGTCTGTGAAAGCACATCAGGTGGGGTTAAAAACATCCCAACAATGAAAGCACCGACAAGAATATAAGGACGCTTACGTTTGAGTGATTCCGGTGTTGTGACACCTGTCCAGCAAAGTAAGATAATGGCGATAGGAACTTCAAATGCTGCACCAAATGCCATAAATAACGTCATAACAAAACTAAGATATTTACTAATATCAGGAATAAAGTTGACGCTATCAGGTGTGGTTTTTACAAAGAAACCAAAAGCCAGCGGGAAAACAACAAAATAAGCAAATGCCATTCCTAGATAAAAAAGAAAACTACTAGAAACAAGCAAAGGCAGCATCAACTTGCGTTCATGCTTATAGAGTGCTGGTGCAATAAACGCCCAAACTTGATACAAAATGACAGGGATGGAAATAAATACAGATACCATCAAAGTCAATTTAATTGGGGTAAAAAACGTTGATGCTACGTCTGTCGCACTCATTTGCGAGCCAACAGGTAACTTATCAATCAAAGGAGCGGCGACTAACCGATATATATCATTTGAAAAATAAGCCAATGCAGCAAAAACAATTAAAACCGTAATCAAACAATTTAATAGCCGCTTTCTAAGTTCAATTAAGTGGCTAATAAGTGGTTGTGTATCATTTACCGCCATGTTCTATTTTTCACTTTCTGTCTGATTCGTTTTTTTATCTGCAGAGAGAGTTTGCTGTTCACTACTTTTCAGTACTGATGGCGCTTCCGGCTCCTCAACAACACTTGCCATTTTAGCCGCATATTCAGGATCAGGATCTGACTCTTCTACTTGTGGAGCTGTTCCTTGAGCATTTTTAACTGCATTATCGTAGTTTTCAGTTAGCTCTTTAGCTTTGTTTAGCTCATCTTCAACTTCATTTGCCGTTGACTGATAGCCCGTTTTTAATGACTGTGCTGCTTGGCGAAGCTCTTCCATTGATTGCTTAAGTTCCGGAGAAAGCGCTTCCATATCCGCTTTCTCTTCAACTTTTTTTAGAGTTTCTTGTAACTCTTGCAATTTGAGTTCTTGTGACAATTCATTTTGCACATTCGTCGCTAGAGCACGCATAGCACGGATCCACCCAGCAACAGTTCTCACGGCAACGGGTAGACGCTCGGGGCCTAATACGACCAAGCCAATCACTGCAACAAGCAGCAGCTCACTGAAACCTATGTCAAACACGGATTAACCCTGCTCTTTATTTTTGCTCTCAACAGGACTCTCTTTTTTCTCAGAAGCCTGCTGTTCTGTGATATTTTTAGTAGCAAAATCAGCATCTTTTTTCTCTTGCTCTTCTTTTGCTGACTTAGCGGCTTCATCATCATTCATTGCTTTTTTAAAGCCTTTCAATGATTCACCTAGATCTGAGCCTAGAGAACGTAATTTCTTGGTGCCGAAAATTAAAATAATCAGTAAAGCAATAATGATAAGCTGCCAAGGACTACCGAAAGCAGCCATTGCAATAGTTGATTCCATTGTTTTTACCTCTATAGATAGGATTGGGATCAATAGTTATTAATCCCATTATATACAACCTGTTCGAAATACGGAAATTTTCGCCTAGCGATAAAGTTGTCGTAAAACAAGATATACTTAATTTCTTCCCGTTTTAAACCACCCAATCACCCATGATAACGCGCCTACAACCATAAAGGCTATAGCGGCTTGTGTAGAATCAGATATAAAAAATAGGCTTCCGCACAATATGAATGTTGCACCAACGCCTAATAGATACTGAGATTTCCGCTGTCTATCACGCTGTTGCTTCAGTTCTTGAGTCAAATGTTCAATATTGGACTGCAAGTATTTGTGCTGGCGTAAAGCACCGTAAATTAAATCGGGGATCTCAGGCATTTTTTCTGCCCAATAGGGTGCTTTCTCTTTTAGCGCTTGAGTTATTGCTGGAATACCAATCTGGCTATGTACCCAATCTTCTAAAAATGGCTTCGCCGTTTTCCACAAGTCTAGTTGCGGATAAAGTTGCCTACCTAGCCCTTCAATATAGAGCAATGTTTTTTGTAATAACACTAACTGGGGCTGTACCTGCATATTAAAACGTCGAGCCGTATTAAATAGGTTTAATAAAACATGCCCAAAGGATATTTCAGCAAGTGGTTTTTCAAAAATAGGTTCACAAACAGTTCTGATTGCAAATTCAAAATCTTCAATATTGGTATCAGAAGGTACCCAGCCTGAATCAACATGTAGCTCCGCAACTTTACGGTAATCTCGGTTAAAGAATGCAATAAAGTTTTCAGCTAGATAACGTTTATCTTCTTTATTTAATGAGCCTACAATACCGCAGTCAATACCAATATAAAGTGGATCTTCAGGATGATCATAACTGACAAAAACATTACCAGGATGCATATCGGCATGGAAGAAACTGTCACGGAAAACTTGAGTAAAGAACACCTTCACTCCTCTTTCCGCTAATAGTTTCATATTCGTTCCCTGAGCTTCTAAGCCTTTAATATCGGAAACTGAAACACCATAAATACGTTCCATGACCATGACGTTTTCACGACAATAATCTACATATACTTCGGGAATGTATAGCATCGAGCTATTTTCAAAGTTACGACGAAGCTGGATAGCATTAGCTGATTCACGTAAAAGATTTAGCTCATCAATTAATGTTTTTTCATATTCGCGAACAACTTCTTTTGGACGCAAACGCCTACCATCGGGTAATAAAGGGACCCAACTGGCGATACGATTCATTAATTTTAGGTCAGCTTTTATCACTGGCAAGATATCGGGACGAATGACTTTTATCACAACTTCTTTGCCATTTTCCTTTAATATTGCAGTATGAACTTGTGCAATAGACGCGGAAGCTAACGCTTTTTCGTCAAAATCATCAAACCATTGTTCTAATGGCCCACCTAATGATTCTTCAATATAGCGGCGGGCTAATTTACCATCAAAACTTGCAACTTGGTCTTGTAATAAAGACAGTTGGTCAGCTATTGCGGGTGAAAATAGGTCACGTCGCGTCGATAACATTTGCCCAAATTTGATCCAAACAGGACCCAATTCTTGTAATGCTAAACGCAAACGTTCACCAATTGGCATCTCTTTATGTTGATTTTTTATCCAAAAAAACCAAAACGCCCAATACGTAAAGGTAATGTTAATTTAGTTTTGGGAATTAACTCATCCAGACCATATGAGAGAAATACCTGAATAATAAAGTAAAGGCGTTTTATTTCACCGGGAGTCATTCCGCTCCTCCAGCTGGCGCAGGCGTTGTTCTAATTGGCTTAGTGAATCAGCAACTTGTTCAACTTCATCACTAAAATAAGCAAACTCAAGTTGGCTAGGTGACATTTTCCACTCTTCAAAGAGAATATCTTTGAGATAGGTTTTTTGGCGGCAGCCTAAGTTTACGGCAAAGCGAGTTCCTTTACGAACAACTTGGCTAACACCTTGAGCAACAACATCCCCAAGATAAGGAGATAGATAATGTGCAGGATCCCAAATGGCCATATCCAAAAGAGATGACCAATGTTGTACTACCTGCATATCACCTTCAATGACTATATCGCCGCTATTAATTAACTGTGATAACTGCTGTTTATCTTTCAGTTTGATTAGGGTGAATAGTGATGTTTTGATTGTGCAATCAGCAGGTTCAGACCATTGACTTAATA
Organism: Providencia sneebia DSM 19967; assembly: GCF_000314895.2. Classification (GTDB taxonomy): domain Bacteria; phylum Pseudomonadota; class Gammaproteobacteria; order Enterobacterales; family Enterobacteriaceae; genus Providencia; species Providencia sneebia. The sequence goes on from NZ_CM001773.1 coordinate 3,738,519, forward strand.
CATCAACATGATTATCTGTAAAGACTAGCGTCAATTTTTTATTAAGCTCTTTCAAGTCTATAGACATGACTTTGCCTGCCAAGCGCATCCGAGCAGGTTTTAATACGGACTCTTTAAACAGCATGCTATTGAGTGCTGTTTCCATAAATGCCGTCATTAAAGAGTAGAGCGCCGTATTTTGATTCTCTGTCTGTGCTGCTGCCACTTCCATCTTAGAATTTAAATCCTTTATGCAATGCAACAATACCACCAGTCATATTGGTGTAAGTCACTTGTTCTAGCCCCGCTTCTTCCATCATCGATTTGAGCGTTTCTTGATCAGGATGCATACGGATAGATTCAGCAAGGTAACGGTAGCTATCTGCATCGCTGACAATAGCTTGACCAATACGCGGTAATATATGGAATGAATAAGCATCATAAGCTTTGTTCAACGGTTCAAGAACAGGTTTTGAAAACTCAAGCACTAATAAGCGACCACCTGGCTTTAGTACTCGTTGCATAGAACGCAATGCTTTATTTTTGTCTGTGACATTACGCAGACCAAAAGAGATGGTGATGCAATCAAAATAGTTATCAGGGAAAGGGAGTTCTTCCGCATTTGCCTGAACATAACTCACATTACCAACAATCCCAAGATCGCGTAATTTTTCACGACCTATTTTCAGCATTGAATCATTAATGTCAGCAAGAACTACTTCACCTTTTTCACCTACAAGACGGGAAAACTTAGCCGTTAAATCACCCGTACCGCCTGCAAGGTCAAGTACACGTTGATTACGACGTACACCACTCGCTTCAATCGTAAAACGTTTCCAAATACGGTGAATACCGAAAGACATTAGGTCATTCATCAAATCATATTTAGATGCTACAGAGTGAAAAACATTCGCTACAAGATTAGCTTTATCTTCTTTACCTACAGTACGGAAACCAAAATCTATGGTTTCTTTAGATGGTTCTGTCATTTCTATTATGCCTGTTTATAATTCAAACTTTTGTGGAAAGTGTAACAGCCTTTGGAGTAAAACCCTATTAAGAAGTCTCAGATTCCGCACAATAAGACGCACCTGATTTCTCAACTAACTGAGGATCAATCGGCTGTTTTATTTCAACGCCCATATCTTTAAAACTTTCAGCTTGGCTAATCAAATTACCTCGGCCTTCTGCAAGTCGCTTCATCGCAGATTGGTAAGCACTATCCGCTTTATCAAGGTTGACGCCTAACAGCTGCATGTCTTCAACAAAAAGACGCAGCTTGTCATACATTCTTGCTGCTTTCGTCGCAATTTCTTGGGCATTCTGCCCTTGGCGTTCATAACGCCATAAATTATTGATTGTCCGAACTGCGACTAGCAAAGTAGACGGACAAACTAACATGATATTCTGTTTTATTCCTTCATCAAGCAATTCTGGCGATTCTTTCAATGCTAATAAATAGGCTGGCTCAATCGGAATAAACATTAATACATAATCAAGTGAGCGAATACCGGGCAGCTGATGGTAATCTTTTCGGCTCAACATACGCATATGATTGCGAATTGAAGCTACATGGTTTTTGATTGCATTTTGCTGCTCAGCAGACTCTTCACTATTAAAATAATTTTCATAAGCAACTAATGACATTTTTGCATCTACAACAACATCTTTGCCTTCTGGTAAACGAATAATGACATCAGGTTGATAGCGAGTATTATAACTCGTATTTATACTAACTTGTGTCTCAAATTCATAGCCTTTACGTAAGCCGGAAGCTTCTAAAATGCGCGAAAGAATTGTTTCTCCCCAATTCCCTTGTATTTTATTATCCCCTTTCAAGGCTCGGGTTAGATTGATTGCTTCTTTCGTCATTTGATTATTCAGCTGTTGTAATTGCCGAATTTCATAAGTTAATGTGTGCCTTTCTTTAGCTTCCTCACCAAAACTTTGCTGTACTTGTTGGCGAAAACCCTCTAATTGCTCACGAAATGGCGACAACATGCTAATAATACTTTTCTGTTGTTGTTCTGAAGCGCGACGCTCATTCTGTTCGAAGATACGATTCGCCAGATTTTCAAATTGGACAGTTAAACGTTGCTCGCTACTTTGTAATAAACGCTGTTTTTCTTCATTCGCAAGTTGGTTTTGTTCAAATCGGGTGGTAATTTCACGCAATTCTGCTTCTTGTTCACGATTTATATCCCTTTGAGTTCGAAGCTCTTGGTCAAGGCGCTCATATTCACTTTTCCATTCTGCCAAATGAATATTTTTTTCTTCACTTGCAGCAAATTGCCGACTGATTTGCTGTAGTTCTAGCTCTTTTTGGTTAATTTTTTGTGCAATAGAAAACCAAACAGCTAAACCGCCAATTAAAATACCACCAAGAGCACCAATAACCCCATATAAAAGGGAAATATCCACAGTAAAATCCTTACGTTACCCGATATTAAATAAGGTAATTAAAGCACTGTACATTTGTCCAGAGCTAATTGTTATTACTTAATAAATTGCGAGCGGCTTCGCAACTTATCCCATCCATTGTGCTAACCAGCGAATGCCAAATGCGCCTGGCGCTAAAATACCAAATGCCCAAATCAGTGCGGAAAAAAAGTTAGCAATTTGAAAATGATGCTTTGGCATCTTACAGATACCTGCAACTAATGGGATCACCGCTCTAAATGGACCAAAAAAGCGCCCAAAAAACACACTCCACACACCCCAACGGTTAAAGAAGTGCTGTCCTCTATCGAGCATTTGTGGCTTACGGGAAATTGGCCACATTTTGCGGACATTTTCTTTGTAATGAAAGCCAAACCAGTAAGAGAGCCAATCACCAAAAAATGCCCCTAAGGCTGCGGCTAACCACACTGGCCAAAATACTAACCCACTTTCACCAATTAAAGCCCCTAACCCCAACAAAATCACAGTTGCAGGAACTAATAATGAGATAAAAGCGAGGGATTCTCCAAAGGCTAATAAAAAGATAATGGGTAGTGCCCACATTTCATGTTGACGGGTAAACTCTGTCACAATTGACACGATTTCATTCAAAGTCATTGCTATTTTCTCTCTTTGAAATCAGTTGATTTAGTACAGTATCCTGATTGCACTAAACCAACCTTAAACTAGCTATTCAAGAAAATAACTTTGCAATAAGCTGCGACCTGCATTATCTAATGCAAAATCTTTTTCTAACCATTTATCTATACTACCATAATTGGTATTAATGCTCTTTATTGCCGTCATCAAGAAATCTTCTTGAACTGAGTAAACATACTCAAATTTCTTGACCACATTCGGACTCATTGTTTTGGCATGCTCTTCAAGTAAATGTTTACGATAAGGTGCCAACGTTTCATTGGTCAGTAAATAATCTTCCATTACCGTATCTAAATCTGCACCAAGAGCAAATAGCACTAATGCGGAACCGACACCCGTTCTATCTTTACCGACTGCACAATGCTGAACTATTCCGCCTTTTTCTGGTTGTTTTAGCATACTCACGAGTTGGTGATATGCCGGATTATTGAGGGGAAGTAATTCATAAAGGCGATTCATAAATACTTTAGGATCAAAAGCATCCAGTAGTTCAGGTGTTAATTGGTCTAAAGCTGCACTGACTTCTTTTGCAATTGGATTTGCTGGAGAATGGACATAATGCGCACCATCCCAAACTAAATCAGGTTTGATTTCAATTTCAGCAAAATCACGATAATCTAATATTTGATAAATGTTTTTAGATTGCAAAACTGATAAGTCATTGTCAGTTAAACTGTCTAATGCACCTGAGCGAAATAACATGCCTGATTTAATTTTATGCCCGTTAGAAAGTTGTTTCCCACCGAGGTCGCGAAAATTTATTCCACCTTTCAAAGGCAATACACTAGGGTGAAGGTCCTGTACTGTTGTCATAATTATCCTATTTATATTTGTTTATAATTATCATACTGCAAATTATATAGCTCTGTGTGGCAGAGGTTGATTATTCAGCGCCCTGAAATAATAACGAATTTGTGCCATAAATTTAATTTCTATAGAAACAATATCAGATTATCACAAGAAAAAAATCAGAAAAAATACCTGTTAATCGCACAGGTATTAAGAATAAGTGAATATAACAATAGAGAGATTAATAAGAGAAAATAAATTATTTTGGACTCACCTATTTTTATTCACAACCGAGTGATAAAAGGAATAGGCAAGTCCATAATGCTCGCTAGATTAAGCGGCGCGCAGCTTCAACCACAATACCTAAAACATTACTTTCTGTTTTTTCAGTAGCGCTTCATTTGGTATTTCTTGTTGAGTACGATTAACAATAACACCCGCGACCATACCTGCACGCAATCCTTGGCTTGAACACATGGTCAGTAAAGTGGCTGATTCCATTTCGTAGTTCATCACACCTAATTCTTGCCACTCTTTCATCGAACCTTTGAAGTGACGAATGACGCGACCCGTATAGGTATCGTAACGTTCTTGGCCTGGGTAGAAAGTATCTGATGATGCTGTCACACCCACATGTACAGTCGCGCCAGCTTCTTTAGCTGCGTCATAAAGCGCATTAGTACAAGTAAAATCTGCAACAGCTGGATATTCAATTGGCGCGAAATGTTGGCTTGCACCGTCTAATCTTACAGCCCCTGTTGTTACCAAGACATCACCAACATTGATATTTTCTTGGATGGCCCCGGTTGTTCCGATACGCAAAAATGTACGAATACCTAATTGAGCCAGCTCTTCAACAGCAATAGAGGTAGAAGGGCCGCCAATACCAGTAGAACAAATAATGACAGACTTCCCATCAAGTTCGCCACGCCAAGAAGTAAACTCACGTAAAGAAGCAAGGTGCACTGGGTTGTTCATCAAGCGTGCTATTTTTTCTACGCGGTTTGGGTCACCGGGAACAATCGCAACGGTCGCTCCTTGTAAGTCACTTTTTTTGAGACCTAAATGGAATACGTCAGACATATCAAACTCCTTTACACAATGGCATCATTGAATTTATACGTTGTCATTAATATAGCGGCAAACTTCGCATGTTTTAGTGACAAAAATCACCTTTAGAAGAAATCAAGTTACATTAATTTCATAAAAATATGATTTCAATCACAAAATAACCCTGAAATTAACCAAACTATGCGTACATTATAGACGACAATCAATCTGCACTCGTAAAAATCAGAAAATGAAATAGAAAAAGCGCCCGAAGGCGCTTTGATTAATGACAAAATAAGAGAATGGCTATTTATCAGAGAATAACATCAAGGATCAACACGCCGACTAAGCCGATCGCCCAAGCAATTGTTGTTGGGATAGACCAAACCATCATTTGTTGTTTAACATCTTTGATGCCCATCATTCTATTAACGACCCAATAAAGACTGTCATTAAAATAACCAAAGAATAATGAACCCATTGTTGCGGCTTGAGCTGCAACAAGTAAGTTAATATCAGGAATTTGGCTAATGATTGGTGCAGAAATTGATGCTGCAGTAATCATTGCGACCGTTCCTGACCCCTGAATAAGGCGCACAAGTGTTGCAATAATAAAAGGAATTAACACTGGTGTAATCGGTAAGCTAGCAACATGCTCAGCTAAAATATTTCCGGTACCACTATCACGTAGCACCGCCCCTAATGCACCACCGGCTCCCGTTACTAACAGAATAATACCAGCTGATTGTAAGCCTTCTTCCATTCGGTCGATGACTTCTTCTTTTGATGCTTTAGGCATTAATGTATATACAGCAATTAACACACTTATTGATAACGCAATAATTGGAGCACCAAGGAATTCAAACGTTTGGAAGTACCAATTATTTTCCATCCCTTGAAAAGATTCTGTTTTCAATATGAGGCCATTAACCGCATTGATGAAAATTAATAGAATCGGCGTCACAATTGGCAAGATTGATAAAAATAGGCTCGGTAAGGGTTTATTGGCTTTTTCTTCCATATAACGAGCATGGATCGCGTGTAAGTCGTCATTTCCAGTATCATCTGGCATGAATTCTGGATATTTAACAGCTAACCATTTCGCATAGAAAACAATTCCAATAACACAAGGAATTGCAAGCACCATCCCCGCTAAAATCATCGCTCCAATATCAACACCAAAAATACCAGCAACACCTAATAGACCGGGTGTAGGCGGTACGGTATGGTGAGTGACAACCAGTCCCCCTGCAAGCGCTACGCCTAATGTCAATAAATTACGCTTACCATTTTTCGCTAATGCTTTTGCTAGCGGATACAGAATAACAAAAGCGGAATCAACAAAGATTGGGATGCTCACAATGTAACCTGTGATAGCTAACGCCCACTCTTCGCGTTTTTTTCCTAGCCAACGGATAAAACTATAAGCGATCTGTTCAGCAGCCCCAGAAACTTCAAGCACCCTGCCCATCATTACGCCAAGCCCGATAACAATACCAATCCCACCAAGTGTGGTACCAAAACCTTTGGTGATCACTGCTACCGTTTCAGTCGCAGAAAGTCCACCAGATAAACCCGCTATCGCCGCCGCAATTAGCATAGCGAGTAATGCATGGACCCGCGTTCGTAATACTAAAAAGATCAGAACAAAGATGGCCACTGCAAGGCCAATAATAGGTATATAGGACATAAATTATCCCCTATTTTTGAGTGCCATGATGAGTGATGAATGAGCGAATTGCATCACCAAATGAACCATCAGCGCTGAAACCTAAATCCAGAGCACGACGAATATCAAATTTACTCGGCCTGCTAGCAACAATTCGGTTAATTGCTTCATCAGGCTCAAAGCGGATCAGATCAACCGTTTTTTGACCCGCTTCCTCACGTAATTCATCAATCATTTCCTTCACTGTCACGGTAATTCCCGGCAAGTTAACTGTGCGAGATTTACCCAATTTTTCTGCTGGAATACCTGCTGCATAAATAAAGTTACTGACAACTGTTTCAGGACTAGAAAGCCATAGCGCCAGATCTGGCGAAACAGGACAAACACTTTCAATCCCTTTTAATGGTTCGCGAATAATACCGCTTGCAAATGAAGATGCGGCTTTATTCGGCACACCAGGACGAATACTGATAGTCGGTAAACGTAAAACACGGCCATCCACAAAACCTTTACGTGAATAATCATTCACCATCAGTTCGCACATTGCTTTTTGCGCACCATAAGATGATTGTGGATTCACAACACATAAATCGGTGATCACATCAGGAAGATCCCCACCAAATACAGCAAGTGAACTGGTGAAAATAAATTTTATGGCTGGATTTTTAGCTCGTGCAACTTCCAATAATTGGCGAGTAACATCGAAATTGACTTTCATGCCCAAATCGAAATCACTTTCTGCATGGCTACTGACAATAGCAGCAAGATGATAAATAATATCTGTCTCAGCATCGATGAGCTTATTTGCTGCATCAGGCTGAGTTAAATCTAAAGCAATACAGCTTACCCTTGGATCTTCAATTGGAGATGTAGGGCATTGAATATCCGTTAGAATAAGTTGGTCAAATTGAAAACCCTGATGATTTTTAAGCAAAGCAGCGGCTAGCTGCTGGCCCAGAAAACCTGCGCCACCAGTAATAATAACTTTCATTGTAGTTCTCCTTGAAATAGCAGTTAGGTAACTATTTCTTCCTCGGTAAGATGGTTATATTTTTATTAAATGAAGTTTTATATTTTGTTCTCTTATCTGTTGTACAACATCATCAGGAAGTTGATCGTCACTGATAATGTCATGCAACTGATCCAACGAGCAGACACGGAACATCCCGTATTTGCCAAATTTACTGCTGTCAGATAGCAGCACGCAGCGACGCGCTACATCTAATATAGTTTGTTTTATTTGTACTTTTTCTTCATGTGGCGTTGAAACGCCATGATGTAAATCCCAAGAACTGGTACTCATGAATGCCACATCAATATTCAACGTTTTCAACATCATTGCAGCTGTATTACCAACACAAGAATGGTTACGCTTATCCACCTGCCCACCTGTGTGATATAAATTGAGCTGAGATTTATTCATCAGATATTGCATGATGGAAAAATCATTTGTCACAATCGTTAGATTAAAGCGCTCACCAAGCACACGTGCGACTTCAAATGTCGTTGTTCCCGCATCCAAATAAACCACTTGCCCATCTTCAACAAGGGAGGAGGCAAATTTCCCAAGTTCGCGCTTACTTTGATGATGTAATCGCGCTTTTTCACTCCAAGGTAGCTCTTGGCGTAACGCATCATTCAGCCGCACACCACCACTTATTGCGACAACCTTCCCTTCTTCTTCCAGCATGTGGATGTCACGCCGCACTGTCATGTGCGAAACATTCATCAGATCAACCAGATCATTAATTGATACTGTTTGATATTCATGAACATAACGGTAAATAAAATCACGGCGCTCTGAAGGGATCATATATTCTCCTATTTATGATTGTGCTTTTTTTAACCAGCCCAACCCCTCTTCTGTACGGCCTGCCGGATGATATTCACATCCCAGCCAACCTTGATATCCCATGTCATCTAATTGATTAAATATCCACGGGTAATTAACTTCACCTGTGTCAGGTTCATGACGATAAGGTACTGAAGCTATCTGAATATGACTAAATTTACCCCATAAACGCTCAATTGTTTTTAGTAAATCACCTTCCATAATTTGGCAATGATATAAATCCAATTGAATGAAGACATTTTCACGCGCAATTTTTGGTAATAAGCTCTCAGCTTGTTTCTGTGTTGTCAGAAAATAGCCCGGCATATCACGTGTATTTATAGGCTCAATTAAAACACGGATCCCATGCTCAGCCATGATGTCAGCGGCATACTGAATGTTTTTAATAAAGCAAGCTTGTTGCTGCTCGACAGTGAAGCGTGCGTCAATCTTTCCAGCCATGGCATGAACTTGTTTGCAGCCCAATGCTTTGGCATAGCTCAGGGCAGTTTGTACACCTTGTTCAAATTCACTTTCCCGACCCGGAATTGATGCCATGCCTCGTTCACCAGCAGCCCAGTCACCTGCTGGCATATTGAACAAAACTTGAGTAAGATTATATTTATTCAGTTCTGCTGCTATAGCATCAGCTTGTTCTTCATAAGGAAATAAATATTCAACGCCAGTAAAGCCTGCGTGTGCTGCTCGTTCAAAACGCTGAATAAAAGGAACCTCGTTAAACATCATACTGAGGTTTGCTGCAAATTTAGCCATATCTAAGACCTCACTTTTGTGGATAACGGCTCTCTAGCTCATGCACTTGCTCTGCTGTTAAGGTGGTGAAACCATAAGGGCGTAAAGTCATATATAAACGAGCCGTATCTTCTAATTCTTCAGCATTAAAAAATGCCTGCCTCAATGTTTTCCCACCCACAACAGGACCATGATTGGATAACAACACGGCATTATGATTAACAGCTAACTTTTCAATCTCTTCACCAATACGGTCATCTCCTGGCGGTAAGTACTTAATTAATGGCAATTTTCCTACTCTCATCACATAATATGGCGTGATAGGCGGCAGGCAATTCGTACAATCAAGTTCAGGCAAGCAAGATAGCGCGGTTAACCACGGTGAATGTAAATGAACCACTGCTCGGCAATCTGGACGTTGTCGATACATCGCCATGTGCATCGAAACTTCCTTTGTGGGTTTATCTCCATCGATCCAGCGGCCATTTGCATCTAACTTACTCAATTTTTCAGGTTCTAAATCACCAAAGCTTGAGTTAGTTGGTGTAACAATGATGCTTCCATCCGAAAGCCGAGCACTAATATTGCCAGCGCCACCACTGCTATAACCTCGATTAAACATAGACTTAGCCCAATCTGCTAACTCCTGTCGTAGCGCTTTTTCTTCACTCATTAAACATCTCCTGTGCATATTGGAAGAAATTTTCTTGTCCAAAATTCCCTGATTTGAGCGCTAACCAGTGACCACTTTTTAAATCCTGAACCCAAGGAACCCCTGGTGAAATTGGCGCACCAATACTTAATTGTTCTGTACCTAAACTTTGAACAACTTTCCCTGATGTTTCACCACCAGCAATAATAAATGTGTTATAGCCTTGTTTTTGTAAAATTTTGACCACTTCACCAAACACATTTTCAACTGCACTACTTGCCAGCTCTGCGCCATAAGTTTCTTGGATTTTTTTTAGAATTTCAGGTGGCTGAGTGGCATATAATAATGGGGCCAATTTTGATGCGCTTTGCGCTTGTACCCAAATTGCAAGCTGCTGCGCATATTGTGAATTATTCAAGCATTCACCAACATCAAGCACTTTCGCCGGAGCAATCTGCTGATAAGATTGCACCTGTTTATTGGTCATGGTTGAACAACTACCGGATAAAATAACCGTTTTTCTATCTTTACCCGTTGGTTTATCCCCTTGAGAAGCTGCCGCTCCCCATTGACTACCCGTGTCATTGTGTGCCAAAGCTGCACCTAATCCTGAGCCGCCAGTTAATAGCGCCATCTCACGTGCAGCTCGAGCTATTGGTAACAAATCATCCATTGTTAAAGCATCAATCACGGCATAACTCACGCCTTGTGCTTTTAAGGCAGTTAAACGTTTTTGGATAACATCACTTCCTTGCTGTACTTCATTTAAGGAAATCAGGCCAGCCTGACCTTCTGACTGCTTTTCCATTACTCTGAGCAAATTAGCATCAGTCATTGGTGTTACCGGATGATTCTGCATGCCACTTTCATTCAGTAATTGTCCATTAACAAATAAATGACCGTGAACAACGGTTCGACCATTTACGGGTAGTGCAGGGCATATTAAAGATAACGGTGTATTCAGCCACTGCATTAATGCATCCGTAACGGGACCAATATTGCCTTTTTCTGTTGAATCAAAGGTTGAACAATATTTATAAAAAATTTGCTGGCACTGTGCATTCTGTTTCAACCATTCACAAGATTTCACAGAAGCATTGATGGCTTCATCAGCAGGGCATGAACGACTTTTTAAACTGATGACAATAGCATCTACATTTTGTGGTACTGGTGTATTTTCATTGGGCTCATTCAGCAGTTGTACAACACGCCAACCGTTTTGCACCATGAATCCAGCAATATCTGTCGCACCGGTAAAATCATCGGCGATAACACCTAATTTCACTGTCATGCTTTTTTCTCCGGTAAAGAAATTCCTTTAAATATTTTGATTACTGCGCTGTCATCTTGTTTTCCAAAGCCTTCATTACTCGCAGCGATAAACATTTGGTGTGCAGTTGCAGCTAAAGGTAATGGGAAATTGAGCGCCTTTGCGGCATCCATTACTAAGCCTAAATCTTTGACAAAAATATCGACGGATGACTTCGGATGATAATCCCCCGCTAACACATGCTGCATACGGTTTTCAAACATCCAAGAATTACCTGCCGCATGAGTGACAATGTCATACATCATATTAAGGTCAATACCTGCTTTTGCCGCTAATGCCATGCTTTCTGCTGCAACAGCAATATGTACTCCAGCCAAAAGTTGATGAATTGATTTCACCGTAGAGCCCAAACCAATTTGATCACCAATGCGATATAAACGCTCTGAAGTTGCTGAAAATACATATTGAAGTTGCTCAAATAGAGCAGGCTCTCCTGATGCCATTATTGTTAATTTACCTTCTGCTGCTTTTATTGCGCCGCCAGAAATCGGCGCATCAACAAAGAGCAATGAGTATTTTTTTAGCTGTTCAGCAATATGTTTAGTTTGCTCAGCAGAAACCGTGCTATGAAGCACAATGATAGTGTTAGGCTTTAACTGTTCGACGAGCGGCTGATCACCACCAAATAAAATTGATTCCACTTGGTGTCCGTTGACAACCACCAACAATAAAGCATCTAATTGTTGTGCAAACGGAGCGGCATTTTGGCCGACTGCCACCGCGCCTGCGTGTTTTAATGTTTGGCATGCTACTTGGTCTAGATCAAAGCCATAGGTAGAGATATTATTTTTTATTAGAGACTGCGCTATCCCCATTCCCATTGAGCCAAGTCCAATCACACCAACATGCTTCACAATATTTTTCATAACAATCCCTGGTGTTGTTACTTTTTGTTTATTAATGTGAATTTTCACATAACAAAATTCACAAACACATGATGATTATCACATTATGAGAAATATAAAAAATGAGCAATTAACCAGCAACAAATTGATTAATAAGCAATAAAAAAATAAATTATTTGATAAAATTATTCACAAAAATATGTGACAAAATTGTTACACTGATTGATGGGATTCATTATTGGTTAAACAGTACTAATTTTGAGCGTTAAAAATAATGCATTGCATCATTTTTGATTGACGCCCCGTTCAAATCAGACAGAATAGCGGGTCATTTATTTTAAGCTGTCTTGAAAAACCATTGTTCAACCCTTTGGATATAACAAGATGCTAGTGTTAATAATCAACGAGGAAATTAAATGGGACTGTTTGATCAACTCATCACCTTAGCCGCTGGTGATAAAATGAATCAATTCCAATCTGTCATTCAGTGGATTGATGAGCAAGGCGGGTTAACTGGCGTTGCAAATAAATTTAATCAGCAAGGCTTAGGCAATATCATTCAGTCGTGGATCAGTAATAGTGATAACTTACCCGTGAGTGTTAGCCAATTAATCCAAGTTTTTGGTGATTTAGATATTCAAAAGCTCGCAAAAAGCGTGGGTTATGATTCTCAAGAAACCGTTGAATTAATTGCTAAATATCTGCCAAAACTGATTAATAAAGCCACTCCTGATGGCGTGATCCCTGACCACGTTGACCTGAAAAGTGTTGGAATGAATATGCTAAAAGAGAAGCTTTTCGGCTAATAATGCTCATAAAAAAGCAGGCTAACCCATTGAGTCACCTGCTTTTCACTTTTTCAAACGCTGCTATTTATGCTGCTGATGTTTCACTTCTTAATTTCTTCGCTGCTTCAACCATGTTTGCGAGAGATTGGCGAGTTTCTTCCCAACCACGTGTTTTTAAACCACAGTCAGGGTTCACCCATAAACGTTCTACTGGAATGCGGTCTGATGCTTTTCTCAATAGTGCGACAATCCATTCCACACTCGGTACGTTTGGTGAGTGAATATCATAAACACCCGGTCCAATTTCATTTGGATAATCAAAGTTTTCAAATGCATCAAGCAGATCCATATCAGAGCGTGATGTTTCGATCGTAATCACATCGGCATCTAATGCTGCAATTGAATCCATGATGTCATTGAACTCGCAATAACACATATGAGTGTGGATCTGAGTGTCATCTTCCGCAATTCCTGCGCTCAATTTGAAGGCATCAACTGCCCATTTTAGGTATTCAGCCCACTCTTCTTTACGTAATGGCAAACCTTCGCGTAACGCAGGTTCATCAATTTGAATGATACCAATGCCCGCTTTTTGTAAGTCATCAACTTCATCACGTAATGCCAAAGCAATCTGCTTAGCAATGACTTCTCGGCTAACGTCTTCACGAGGGAATGACCAGCAAAGAATAGTCACAGGACCTGTCAGCATGCCTTTAACGGGTTTTTCAGTTAAAGATTGTGCATATTTAGCCCATTCAACGGTAATTGCTTCAGGACGGCTAATATCTCCAATAATGACGGGTGGTTTTACACAGCGGGAGCCGTAGCTTTGTACCCAACCATTTTGAGTGAAAACATAACCATCAAAATGTTCACCAAAATATTCAACCATGTCGTTACGTTCAGCTTCACCATGTACTAGAACATCAATATCCAAGATTTCTTGTTCTTGAATAGCTTGCTTAATGTGTTCGCTAATACTGGTGCGATAATTAGCTTTGTCGACATTCCCTTTTTTGAAATCCAAGCGTAATGATCGGATATCACTTGTTTGCGGGAATGAGCCAATAGTCGTTGTCGGCCATAATGGCAAGTTGAAGCGATCGCGCTGACGTTGTGCTCGAACAGCATATGGACTATTGCGATCAGCATCTTCATCACGAATTTCACTTAACCGTTTTGCTACAAGTGAATTATTAACGCGAGTTGATGTTTTACGAGCACGAATTGGTGAGCTGTATTTTTCAAGCTCAGCAATATTTGCCTCTGTTGGTTGATTCAATGCTTTTGACAGTAATCCCAACTCTTCACATTTTTGCAGTGCAAACGCAAACCAACTTTTTACTTCAGCATCTAGGCGTGTTTCATCATTCAGATCAATTGGGCTATGCAATAATGAGCAAGAAGTACCAACCCAAATATCACGCTGACCTAATAGCGGTTTTGCTCGTGCAAATTTTTCACCAAGATCCGCTTTCCATACATTACGACCATTGATAAGACCTAGTGATAAGACCCAATCTTTTGGTAATGTTTGATGTAATTTTTCAATATCATCATGGCCTGCAACAACATCAACATGTAAACCTTGCACTGGAAGTTGCTTAATTAAATCCAGATGATGACTAATTCCATCAAAATAGGTTGTCAGTAGCAGTTTAGTTTTACCCGTTAACGCTTGGTAAGCTGTTTTATATGCTTCCTGCCACTTTGTAGGAAGATCAAGAACCAATACTGGCTCATCAATTTGAACCCACTCAACCCCTTTTTGAGCTAAACGTGAAAGAATTTCCTGATATACCGGTAATAATTCATTCAGCAATGATAAACGATCAAAAGCTTCCCCTTTGACTTTACCTAGCCAAAGGTAGCTAATTGGGCCAAGCAGTATAGGTTTGATATTGTGTCCAAGCGCTAATGCTTCATCAACTTCATCAAACAGCTGTTCCCATGATAGCGAGAATGTTTGTCCTTTTTGGAATTCAGGCACAATGTAATGGTAATTAGTATTAAACCATTTTGTCATTTCCCCTGCCGCCGCGGGCTTGCCCGTAGGAGCACGACCACGTGCAACACGAAATAGCGTATCTAAATCAATCTTACCATCATCATTTCTATGGCGTGGCGGCACGTTACCTAACAATAAACTTGTCGTCAGAACTTGGTCGTACCATGCGAAATCGCCAACGGGTAATAGATCAACACCAGCATCTTTTTGCTGCTGCCAATGACGAGCACGTAACTCACGACCTGTTTCTAGAAGTGCAGCTTGATCAATCTTGCCTGCCCAATAATCTTCTTGTGCGCGTTTTAGCTCTCTCTTCAGACCAACTCGTGGAAAACCAAGTGTATGATTTATAACAGACATATTGACCCCTTAAAAAATTTAGCCGTCTAGATGTTTACACATCTATAATCAACAGGTACTGTATAAAGCACAAGCGCAAATTATTCATTATCACGGTGAAGGTTTTTCATGATCGAAATAAAGCATTTAAAAACATTGTATGCACTCAGCCAGCATGGTTCATTAGCGGCAGCTGCAACACATTTACATCAAACACAGTCAGCGTTGTCACACCAATTTAGTGACTTGGAACACCGCTTAGGCTTTAAACTTTTTATTCGTAAAAGTCAGCCATTGCGATTTACTCCACAAGGAGAGGTCTTATTACAGTTAGCCCAACAAATATTGCCATTAGTCAGAGATGCGGTACGAGTTTGTAATGAACCCGGGGTTTCAACATTACGAATTGCGATTGAATGCCATAGTTGTATTCAATGGTTAACCCCAGCTTTACAGCAATTTAGAGAAAAATGGCCGCAAGTTTCTGTTGATTTCAAATCAGGTGTGACATTTGATCCGCAACCTGAATTACTTTCCCGTGAGCTGGATATCGTCATGACATCTGATATTCAAGCCGATCCGGCTTTCCACTATACGCCACTATTTGATTATGAAGTGAAATTGATTGTCGCCAATGATCATCCACTAGCTAAGAAACCCATCATTGACCCGCATGCTTTAGCGGATGAAACATTATTAATTTATCCCGTGCAACGTGATCGTTTTGATGTATGGCGCCATTTCCTACAGCCCGCTGGCGTATCACCTAATGTCAAAACCGTTGATAACACATTAATTTTGATCCAAATGGTTGCGGCTAAAATGGGGATTGCAGCATTGCCACACTGGGCTGTTGATTCATTTGAAAGACAAGGTTTGCTGACAACCAAAACGCTCGGAAGCGGATTATGGAGCCGGTTGTACGCTGCATGCCGTGAAGGTGAACAGCGCCAACCTACTATTGATGCTTTTACAAAAACAGCTGCTAATCACGCTGTTGAGAATCTCTCTTATGTAAAGCCGGTGAAAGTATCCAACGCCTATGCACCCACAGAGACGCAACAATTAGGCATGAGCCAATGGTAAAACGTCCCCAATCAGGATGTTGTTGCCAAATAGCAAAATTAACTAATAATCCCGCTGGAACCATCATGTTATTCATAATAGCAAGGGTTCCGGCATCGACCTTGGTTGCTCCGTAATTCCACATAAAGTAACCAATACCAGAGGCAACAACACCCAACCACAATAACACGCCCCATTGCACAGAGGTTGTTGGCACCATGGCTTTATTGCCAAATAATAACCAACCCACAAGCGCAATTAATGTTGCTCCGATATAGAACCATGAAAAAGCTTGATGCTGCGGTATCGGATAGACTTCCATCAACCGTTTATAGCCAACTTGCCCTATAGCAAAAAAGATGTTGGCAAGCTGAACATACATTAAACCAATCCAAAATGACTCACTTAAATGATCATAGCGGATAATTGCAGCCCCAATCACAGCAAGTAATGAGCTAAATAAATACCCCATTCTTAACCGCTGGCGCTCAAGCAAGTCGTATACCAATGTGACATAGAGCGGCGTCAATACAGTAAATAATAAAAACTCTGCAACTGTTAAGTATTGATATGCTTGGAAAACAAATAAATACATGATGCCTAATTGGCAAGCTCCTACTAGCATATAGAGCGCAATCACTTTTGCGCTAAATCCTCGCCAACGTAAGAAAGGCAGGAAAACCAAAGCCGCCAAGGAAACCCGAATTAAAACAGATAACCAGCTATCAACTTGCCCTGCAAGATATTCACCAATCAGACTAAAAGACGCTGCCCAAAGCAGCGTCGTAACAACAAGTAACCACATTTATTCTATGATTCTCAATTAATGGTCTTTATCTATCAGAACAGCTTCTAATAGATCCAGATCTGTAAGTAAAGTTTGAAGTGTTTCATTACTGATTTTTCGTGTTGCGCGTAAATGGTATAACTCACCACGCTCAGCACGCAATGCGGTTAAACGAAAACGTCTTTCCAGATCTTCTATCTGCAAATTACGCTCAATTTCATCCTGACCAGCGGTTCGTCTTCTCAAGTGCCCTGTCACCCTAGAAGCAACTTCACTAATATCTTCAGGATCTAATTTTTCTTCAACATCGGCCGACAAACGCTCTTCCATTTTATTTAAGCTAACAATAGCAACTTCCGCCATTGCGGCTTTCGCCATCCGAATTTCATTGATATCGGCTTCTTTATCACCCACGGTAAAATTACGCAGTAATAATGGTAAAGCAATAACACCTGCAAATATTGAAAATAAAATCACGCCAGCGGCGATAAACACCAACTGATAACGCGCAGGGAATGGCGAACCATCCGTTAAGAATAGAGGAACAGAAAGCACACCCGCAAGTGTGATAGCACCACGAACCCCTGCAAAAGAAGCTAACCAAAGCTCACGTATTGTATAGTTGGCAAACTGTAACGGCTTTTTCTTCAAGAATAAACGACTAAATCTTTTCATCAGCCATAACCAGCAAAAACGTAGCAGAAGTAACGCAAAGTAGATAACTACAACCGCCGTAAAGAGCATCCAAGTTTCAACACTTGGGTCCATTTCTGCTTGAATAACGGAAGTTTCCCAAATACCGGGGAGCTGAAGACCAAGCATAATGAAAACTAATCCGTTAAAGACAAACTCTAACATTGACCAAACACTATCCGCTCTTAAACGCATTGCAAGCGGCGCATTACGGATCACACCAGATTTGGTAATTGTCATACCCGCAGCAACAGCCGCTAAAATACCAGAAAAACCGATATGTTCCGCGATCATGTAAGAAGCAAAAGGCAGTAATAGCATGAAGACAATTTGTGTTGCCGGATCATCACCGCTCCAGCGACTCATCAAACGCAGAGACTTACTGTAAATCCAAGTCACCACAATCCCAGCAAGTAGCCCACCGACCGCAACCTTGAAAAATTCTATGGTAACTTCAGAAACTGAAAATACCATCGTGCCCATTGCGACAGCGACGGCAAATTTTAATGCAACCAGACCGGAAGCATCATTCATCAATGCTTCACCTTCCAAAACGCTCATCATACGTTTGGGAATACGCCCTTTACCGACAATGGAAGATAGTGCAACCGCATCCGTTGGCGAAAGAACAGCAGCAAGTGCAAATGCAGCAATTAGCGGAATACCTGGCATCAACCAATAAATGAGATAACCAATCCCAACCACGGTGACTAATACGAGTACCAGTACCAGAATAAAAATCTCTCGCCCATTCTGGAAAAATTCTCGCGTTGGTGTTTTCCAACCATCAACGAACAGTAATGGTGGGATCAGTAAGACCATAAATAATTCAGGATCAAACGAGACGTGAAGACCGAATTTCGGCCATGCAAGTAATGCACCTATTGCTATTTGTATTAAGGGTAATGGAACACGGAAAGGGATGACCTTCGTCACCACCCCAGAAACAGAAACAGCTAAGATGAGGATGAGAATAGTAAAGAAAATTTCCATGTTGCCCTTACTGATTTAATTTGCGAACCAAAACCCAAAATGCCTGTTACGGTATTACATAAAATAGCGCGCCTGTCTATAAAGTCTCAGCCTAAGGCTGTTATTTATAAAAATATCAGGCTCAAATTTGCTATTAACCATATCGTTTAAGAAGTCAATTATGCAGGATATTCCGGCGTCATTAACTCAATGTCAGCTACCATTAAACACAATTTCGCCCCATACCAATCATATGATTAAGCGATAATTCTATCTATAATAATAATCGACAAGTATATCAATATATAACGGGTATTGTATTCTATCCTTAACTCACTAATTGCTGGGGAAATAATTTAAACTTTAAGATTAATCGCGAAAAGAGACTAAGAGACGAAAAATATTCCCGCCTCTCTACAATAATTCAAGTTAGATAGCTAAATCAGCAGCATAAAATGCGACTAACAATACCGCAATCACAACTGTACCAATATTCAACTTACGCCATTCACCCGCAAAGATACGACCAATAACTAATGCTGCGAAACCTAACATAATCCCAGTCACAATATTACAAGTCAGTACAATAAATACGGCGCATAGCAAACCTGCCATTGAATCAACGAAGTCATCAAAGTCTAATTTTGATACATTGCTAAGCATTAATAAGCCAACATACATCAGAGCCGGTGCAGTTGCATAAGCAGGAACTAAATATGATAACGGCGATAAGAATAGAATAAAGAGGAATAATACCCCAACAACCACCGCGGTTAATCCAGTACGTCCGCCAGCAGCAGTTCCTGCGGCAGATTCAATGTAGACTGCGGCAGGTGAAGCACCGATTGCACCAGCAAAAATACTACTCACGGAATCTGCGGTTAATGCTTTTCCACCATCAATGATTTGACCATCTTTATCTAACAAATTTGCTTGACCTGCCACGGCACGAATGGTCCCCGTTGCATCAAATACAGCGGTCATAACAAGCGCTAATAGGCTTGGTAAAACCATGGGTTGTAACGCGCCCATGATATCCATGCTAAAAATTAAAGATAAGCCATCATCACCCAATGAAGGTAATTTAAAAAAGCCTTGGTACTTAACAGCTGGATCAAAAATCAGCCCAATAATTGAAATGGCAATAATCACTAACAAAACACCACCGGGTACACGGCGTTTCTCTAAACCAAAGATGACCGCTAAACCGGAAAGTGACATTAAAACGGGGAATGAAGTGAACTCACCCAATGCGACGGGTAAACCCGCTTGTGGATTTTTAATGACCAAGCCAACGCCATTAGCTGCGATCAGCAATAAAAATAGACCGATACCAATCCCTGTACCATGAGCAATTCCCATTGGCATATTGCGTAATATCCAACTGCGAATGCCTGTCACTGAAATGATAGTGAATAAACACCCCATCAAGAAAACAGCGCCAAGTGCAACAGGAATACTAATTTGCTGCCCCAACACTAAACTAAAGGCGGTAAATGCAGTCAGTGATATTGCACAACCTATAGCCATAGGTAAATTTGCCCATAATCCCATGAGCAAGGAGCCAAATCCAGCCACTAAACAGGTTGCAATAAATACGGCCGTTGGTGGGAAACCAGCTTGCCCTAGCATACCAGGCACAACAATCACTGAATAAACCATCGCTAAAAATGTGGTTAATCCCGCAATGATTTCACGACGGACAGACGATCCTCGAGCTGAAATTTTAAAATATTTATCTAATTTGCAATTAGTTGAAGCCTGCTGACCAGACATGAAAGATACCCCTGCTAAGTATGACTAAAAGCACCATCACTTTAACGAAAACGATTACCTTTCTAAAAAGCTTGAATTTATTAAGTTTTTCTTTTAATAAAAATTAATACGCAATCGTTTGGCTTTTAAGATAAAGGATGGTTGACGATGAAGCGTGCAATTATCAATCTAAATAGAGGTACTTATCAAGTATTTTTCCGATTAATACCGTTTTAGTCGAATAATGAAATATAATCAACCAAAGAAACTACCTCTAAAAATTCTGAGTATTAAGCACCTTGCGTCACTTGAGCGCTAAATTGGGCACGCGTGAACCACAAAAAAATTGCGGCAATTAAAATCAATAAGATGGGTAGACCTGCCGGAGAAATTGAAATTGCAATGCCCGCCAATAATGGTCCGGAAAGATTACCAATCCCCCATAGCATGGCCGCAGCTGCATTGGCAATAATTAAGTCATTACCTCGGAAATATTGCCCTATTTGAACTAATGCAATGGTATAAATTGCCCCAGCAGTCGCTCCTAGCACAAACAATAAAACCCAAATTAAATATTGATGTGTTATTAACAGTGGTAATAGGCAACTTGCACCTAATGTCACAATACCACAAAGTCGATAGAGTTTTTCGCGATTCATATTGTCTGCTAACCAACCAAATGGCAGTTGCATAATTGCATCCCCTGCCAAAATAGCACTTATCATCATCGCCGCGATCGCTTCTGTGTGCCCCATTCCTACACCATAAATAGGAAACATGGATAAAATCGTTCCATCAAAGAAGGCAAAAAATAAAATGCCTGCACAAATTCCGGGTGCAAATTTCACAAATTGAATAATTGAAAAACGGGATTCACTGGCAGTAGCTGAAATACGGTCTCCTACTTTTTGTTTCATCATCAAAAATAATACAACTGAAATTAAGTGAAGCAATGTGCAAATAAGTAAAGGTGATTTATCTTCAACACCATAATAGGCAATAAAAGAAGGACCTAAAAGCTGGCTCACGGTAAACACTGTAGTATAAATGGCTAAAATCCGCCCGCGTTTACTTTCTGGTGAAAGTTCATTAATCCAAGTTTCTCCTAAGCAAATGAGAACACCGCTCACTAGTCCAGTAATTAATCGTAATGGAAAGAGTAACCATAAAGGTAATGTCGCCAGCAAAGGTAAGAGACTAACAGCCGAAACAATTGTCGCTATTAACATGGCATATCGTTTACCACACCAATGAACAATACGCTGTAAAGCGGGGGCGATTAAAAACATTCCCAATGCTGGTGCAGCAGAAATAATGCCGATATACAATTCACTAACGCCATAATTATTTAACCTAAGAGCTACCATAGGAATGCTTAGGCCAATAACAATCCCAATCACGGCTATGCTCGTAGTAATCGTTGTGATAGCAAAAGTGGGTGTACGACGAAAATGCTGATAATGCGAGGTTTCAGAGCTCATTTTAATATCAATTGCTTTGGTAAATGGAAGTAGCCATTTTAAATTTTTAGTTAATAGGAACAAAAAACAGAAAAAGGCTAATAAAAGTTTAAATCATTAAAAATAATGATAACAATTATAGCCCAGTATCTATTACCAATACATTGCCTTAATAAAAAATAATTAAAGAACAAAGAAATAGCGATAAAGCAACATGATTCCTGAAATTAAAATAATGACATTAATAATTTTTAAAAAGGATTCTCGTGAGATTTTCAGTGTTATATGTCGGCCAATAAAAATACCAATTAACATTGCAGGTGAAAATGCTAATGCCATTAATAAAATATCAATATTGACATAAACACCCATCACTAAAAATATAATCACACGGGTTAACGTACTAAAACCAATCAATGTCATTTGGGTAATGCGAAAACTCTGTTTATCCGCAATACGACTAGAAAGATACATAGCATAAATAAAGCCACCACTTCCAAATAGCGCACTAAAGATCCCACCAATTAAACTAAACGGAACAACAAACACCTTTGAAAATTGTGTATTTTTATTCTTTGAAAATAAAGAATTAACCACATAAAAAATAACGAATATTCCTAGCAGTAAAACCAAAATATCAGGGCGAGTTTTCAATAAAATTGCAGCACCGATTAAGCTCCCAACAACCATTAATGGAATAATCCATTTTATTTCTTGATAATCTGCTTTTTTGCCATCTTTGATCAGATTAATCAATGCCGCAGTTAAATCAATTAATGCCAAAATAGGCACTATCATATTAAGAGGAAGGTACATAGCCAGGACAGGTGTTGCAATTAATGCTGACCCAAAACCTGCCATGCCAAAAACAAGATAAGCTAAAAGAAGTGTAGAAAAACAGATGAGCATCTCAAATGAAAATAGATCAAATGGCATAGACAAACCCTTCAGGTAATATTTACCTCACTATAAATTTTTCTAGAAAAATAGAAAGTATTGTTTTTTCTTTTTATAATGCTTCTTCGTTTTATAATGATTTCCCTTTTTATAAAGGAAACATTACCTCTCTATTTTTGAATATTTATATTCATTTCTCATTCCATATATCAAATAACAACTATTTTTAAATAAAAAATGCAACCTATAAAATGTTATAGATTGCACCTTGTGAACTGACTAATTGGGAAATTACTGTAAGTAATTTTGCATCGTTTCAAAAAGTCTTAGGTCGTCACTGAAATGAACTTCTTTAACATCCTCTAACTTTTCAACTTGATTAATCATCTGAGACAATCGTTCATCTTTTTGCACTAATAACCAAATACGGCTTTCATCTCTATCTTTGATTGGCATACATAAAATACCATCAACGTTAAATGCTCTACGTGCAAATAGGCCACAAATATGCGACATCACACCAGGGTGGTTTCGGACAATTAATTCTAATGCGATAGGGTTATGTTCTAAAATCATAATTATACTCCAATCATATCAATATTTGCCGCGCCCGGTGGAACCATTGGATAAACCTTCTGATTCACATCAATCAAAGCATGAATGAGGCATGGTCCTTTGGTATTCATCATCTCATCTAACGCCATTTGCGGATCTGCTTCTTTATTTAAATCACAGGTTTTTAAACCAAAACCTTCCGCTATTTTAATAAAGTCAGTTTGATAAGGATAAGCAGCTGCATAAATGCGGTTATCAAAAAACAGCTCTTGTTGTTGATAAACCATACCTAATGCTTGGTTATTCATTAAAATGATTTTAATATTGAGCTGATGTTCCGCTGCCGTTGCTAACTCCTGAATATTCATCATCAAACTACCATCCCCAGAAAAACACACTATTGTTTGTTCTGGATTGGCTAATGCAGCCCCAATTGCGGCCGGTAGGCCAAAGCCCATAGTTCCTAAACCACCGGAGGTTAGCCATTGGCGTGGGCGAGATAATGGGTAGGCTTGTGCAGCCCACATCTGATGCTGACCAACATCTGTTGTTATAATTGCATCATCACCCGCAGCTTTTGCAGTCGCTAATACCAATCCATAATGGTTCAAAGGATTATCCGCTTCACTTAAATTTAACGGGAAATCACGTTTCAATTCATTAACTCTGGTCATCCACTCTTCACGAAGGTTTTTATCCACTAAAGGTAACAGCAACTCAAGGATCTGCCCTGCATCAGCATGAATAGCAATATCAGGGCGCTTAATTTTACTGATTTCCGCTTTATCAATATCGACGTGAATGATTTTGGCATTCGGACAAAACTTTTCTGCTCGACCAATCGCCCTATCATCAAAACGAGCACCAATAACAATTAACAAATCGGCTTCTTCCATGATCATATTGGTGCTACGAGCCGCATGCATGCCTAACATCCCTAAATACAACGGATGGTGCATTGGAATAGTGCCCAAAGCCATTAATGTCATCGTGGTCGGCAACGTTGCTTTTTGCGCAAAGGCAATTGCTGTTTCAGCTGAGCTAGAACTAATCACTCCACCACCAAAATAGAGTACAGGGCGTTTAGATTGATTAATCATCTCCACAGCTTGGAGCACTTTTTCCATATCAAAACTCGGTGCTTTATCTTTTGGCTGAACATCAGGTACATTGGCTAATTCAATTGTTGCGGTTTGAACATCTTTTGGGATATCAATCCAAACGGGTCCCGGGCGACCTGATTCAGCAATGCGGAATGCATCACAAATAACCTGTGGCAGCTCGTTAATATCACGAACTAAGTAATTATGTTTCGTGATAGGAATGGAAATACCGTAAGTATCAACTTCTTGAAAAGCATCTGTACCAATCATTGAAGAAGGAACTTGCCCAGTAATACATACCAATGGAATAGAATCCAATTTAGCATCTGCAATCGCTGTCACTAAGTTGGTTGCACCTGGGCCACTTGATGAAATGCATACCGCTGCTTTTCCCGTTGAGCGAGCGATACCTTGTGCAATAAAGCCAGCGCCTTGCTCATGTCGAGCAAGAATATGACGTATTGTTTTGCTCTTACCCAATGCATCATAGAAAGGTAAGGCTGCCCCACCGGGAATGCCAGAAACAATAGTAATCCCATGTTTTTCCAATAAATGGACAATCAATTCTGCGCCTGTAAAACAGGTTTTATTGGTTGATATTGTGCTCGACTCACTCATAGTTTTATCCTTCACACTAGCCGGAGGGTTCGAGCGGAGAGTCATAAAAAAACCCCGCTCGGTTTGCGCCGGCGGGGTTCTAATCTGCGTTGATTTGTACCCGTTACGGCGCTAAGCCCACGACCACCACCACACGCACGACCACCGCGGCACGTGGCGCGGTTAGTAGTAGGTTTGAATGATGAAGAGTCATGTTCACGGGTTTATCCTGTCTGTTTGAATGCGTTAAATTATTAATCATTATTTTGTGTAAGTGTTTTTAAGAAAACATATTTTTTTACTAATAACAATCATTTTTTCTATTTTTATCGCTATCAAAGTAAAAACGTGATTAATATCACGTCAAATTTTTTTAGTTAATTATTCTTACTTTATTCAAATATGCAAAATAAATGAAAGGTCAATAAGATAAAAAGATTGCCCGTTAAAGTATGGCGTCAACAAATCAATTTATACCCTAAAAAATAAAAACCCCTTTACAGCTTATTGCCATAAAGAGGTTTATTATTCATTTCTTATATCGTTAGTATTATTTTATTAGATTCAAGTTGTTATCTAAATAATAATACTCAACTAAATATAACCCTGCTCTATCTTAGAACGGTTATGGTTACCTTGTTAAAATGGATTGCCTATTAAGCCATTGTTAAATAAAAAATAAAAACCAACAACAACTAAAACGGTAAAGAATTTCGTTAAAAAGTCACGAAAACCAATAAAACTTTATAAAAATACATCAAGCTATCTTGTATGCAATGATACCATTCTAATCGTGTATGAGTAACTACACTTATTTCTCTAAACATATATCTAGGATTCTCAAAAGTAGCGTTTAATGCCTATTGAAATGGGAAGGGGGCGGGCTTGTTCCTCGACTCTGTAGACACATCCATGCATAAACAAAATTTGGTCAAATGGTGAGTAAATAAAGTATTAGGTAAGAAGAGATGCCTGTTCTAACCAATAATATGGCGAAAGTGAGCTATACGATTTACTTAATTAGTAAGTTATGGATTAGATTAAGTACTGCGATCATCTTAGTGCTTAGTGTAAGTGCCCAAAGTCACAGGAACTGATCTACGTCACTGCTTTTCTAAATGGGAAGTATAAGAATGCAATTGACTGCAACTATTCACTAAATTGTACAAGAGCTAAAAAATGATTAACACCATAATATTAAAAGGTGTAGCTAGTTACTCACCAACTTCGCCAGTGGTTATTCAAACTGACAACAAGAAGATAAACCTATTCTATGGTTTAAATGGTTCTGGTAAGTCCACAATAGGTAAATTTTTACATTCTCCTGAATTACCCGAATATCGAAACTGTTCCATTCAACCTCGTGAGTTGGTTGAAGATATCTTTGTTTACAATCAAGAATTTATACGTGGCAACTTCTATGAAATTCCTGACTTTCAGGGGGTATTCACTCTGAGCGAAGAAAACAAAGAAGCCGAACAAGCAATCGAAGAAGCAACAGAAAAAATAGCTCGCCTACACCAAAGTATCGAGGTTTCCAAAACAAAGATAAGTCGCAAGCAAAGTGACATAGAAAATGAAGAGACTTTACTAAAGGAATCTGTCTGGAAAGCAAAAACCACATATGAAAATGGCGCACTAGATTTTTGTCTAGAAGGATTACGGAGAAACAAAGTTGGCTTTCTGAACAAGGTCAGATCAAGTAGTGGAAGTGTCACATCTACAATTGAATCTCTGCGAAAAGAGGCTCGTGAGTTAACAGGGCAAGACGGTAGTCTACGTCCAAACGTACCCAAGATTAGCCTTGATGTCAGTAACTTTGAAAATGCTCCGATTTTAACTCAAATTATTGTGGGATCTAAGGATTCATATCTATCCGACTTAGTCGAAAAACTAGGCAATTCTGACTGGGTAAAATCAGGTCTGGGATATATGAAACCCGATAATCCGTGTCCTTTTTGCCAGCAAGAGTTAAGCTCATCGATTACTGAAGCGATCAATCAACTATTTGACGAGACATATTCCCAAAAAGTCAGCCAGATAGAAGGGTTATCTAGCAGCTACAGAGCTTTAGTTAACGATATTAAGAGCAAATTATCGGCTCCAGTATACGCTTTTGAAGATGGTGTAGTTACATATGGCTTCGTAGACAAGAGAGATCTACTGCTTGAAAAGTTATCAGCTAACTTGTCTCAAATTGATCTTAAAATCAGCAACCCGAGTACGGTGGTTACGCTTACCGATACGAGCACTCTAGTGGCAGATGTTAATACTGCGATAGACAAAATACAAAGAGATATAGATCTATTCAATGATAGGGTCAGAAACAAAAAAAGCCATTTGAATAGAATAGATTCGGAGTTTTGGGTGATCCTGAATGAGCAGTTTAGCGCTCTCATCGCAGCTTCAGATGAAAAGGTTAACGACCTTCAAGCTGAAATAGAAAAACTATCCGATGAAATCGGGCTGTTTCGTAGCCAAGAGATTGCTCAAAGAATTATCATTACTGAAAACCAGAAAAAAATAACTAACATTGATTCGTCGATAAACAATATCAATCAACAACTGGTTGAGCTAGGTATACACAGTTTTAAAATTGTTAAAGCAGCAAACGATCAGCAACGTTACAAAATTGCCCGCCCTACAGGTGAAAGTGCTGACGTATATAACACCCTTAGTGAAGGAGAAAAAACACTCATTAGCTTTCTTTACTTCCTAGAGTGTGCTTCAGGTTCAACAAACGAATCCTCTCCTGTTTTGCTGAACAACCGAATCGTTGTAATTGATGATCCTATTTCTAGCTTGTCACACAACTACGTCTATGATATTGCAGCCCTGATACATCACAAAGTCTTTAGTGAAAACTTCAAACAAGTCTTCCTACTGACGCATAACCTATTCTTTTTCCACGAATTATTAATGCTCAAGAACGCATCTAACAAATGCCCTGCTGGATATAAACTGTATAGAGTTGCCAAATCACAGTTTAGCCTCGTTTATGATTTAAAGAGGGATGAACTTCAAAATGATTACCAAATGTATTGGCAAGTCGTCAAAGACAGTACTTCTAATCCAAGCTACGCACACATGCTACCCAACGCGATAAGAAATATACTGGAGCACTACTTCAATTTTGTTCATAAGAAAGAGTCACTAAAGCAAACATTGGAGCAATTAGGTCAAACAGAGTCAGATTTTAAGCCTTTGTTTAGGTACATAAATAGAGAGTCTCATTCTGATTCGATTAACCTAGTAGACTTTGAAAGAATCAATGCTGAAAGGTACATTGAAAAATTCAAACAGATATTTGTAAAAACTGGTTTCGAAGAACACTACAACAGTATGATGGGGATTGAAAGCACGACTAAGATTGATGCAGAAGCAGAGTCTGCTTAATTGAAGCTTGGTGGGGCTACCGATGACACCTATCGTCTAGGGAGTGAACGAAGATGTTGACAAACATCTTCCCATTTTCCTAGGCGATAGCGTTGATATTTTCTAACATTGACAACTTTCGGTTTCATGTTAGCCACCTCGCATATCTGCGACAGTGATAGTCACTGACAACTCTTGCAAACCATTTACAAGCTGTAATTGTTGCATTTGTTGTTGGCAGTAGGCGGTAGCCCCAGCTCATTTATAGCAAATTCAGATTATTATATCTACCATAAAATGATTTCACGGTATCATTTTTCTGTTGCGAAACCATAAACTATTGTAAGGCAGAAACGCCAATCCAAACGTGGCACCTTTACCGTAATGTGTGTTTTGGGCCAAGGATGTGTTTGCAGTGATCGGCTCTAGCACATATCTGGACAAAAGCATCATAGCACGGAATAGATTGAATCAGAGATGAGCTGAACTAAATAGAGAAGATGAACCGAGGAACTAATTTAACTGAGGTAAATTAAAGTGCATTGGGTTGAAGGCTGGGTGAACCAGATAACCCCATTGAAACAGCAATAACGGTCGCCTTGACCCAACGCAACATTTTGGTTTTCAGGCTATTATTCATAGGCTTATTCCTCTTAGTTGGTGTTTTCAGAACTGTTGTTTTATCCTTACGGATGGTTGTTGTTTCAGGAAGATTTGAACTTCCAAGTATACATGCTTCTAACTCTATGCTTATTGGCGATGATGTTTCTACGCTATAGGCCAAGCAGATGCCGCTACCGCCTTCATGCCAATGCACTTTAACCAGTTGAATATAGCACGAAAACCTCTGAAGATGAATGTAATTTAAATGTGTATTGAACGGTAACTAGCGTAGATCATTTCTGATTTTTATTGATAAGTTCAAGTCGCCATTTGAAATACTTTTGTCTTCATTCTGTCCTTAAACCTACTAAAAAATAGCATAAAAAAAGTTTACAGAAGTTGCAAGACTCACTGTAAACTTTTATCCCAAACCTTTGTTATATTTAATTTAAATAATCAAACTTAACAAAAATAGGCCTCAGATAATTGCTAGAACGGGATATCATCATCGAAGTCGATTGGTGGTTCATTATTTTGTGGTGCAGGTGCTTGTGAACGTGCTGGCGCACCGCCGCCACTGAATTGTTGTGATGCAGCAGGTTGTTGAGGTTGACCCCAGCCGCCTTGGCCGCTACCTTGGCTTTGACCTGAAGAATCACCACCGCGGCCACCCAACATTTGCATTGAGCCACCAATATTAACAACAACTTCTGTGGTGTAGCGGTCTTGACCACTTTGGTCTTGCCACTTACGAGTTTGCAAAGAACCTTCAATGTAAACTTGAGAACCTTTTTTCAGGTATTCGCCAGCAACTTCCGCTAATTTCCCGAAAATCACAACACGGTGCCATTCGGTTTTTTCACGCATTTCGCCAGTTTGTTTATCGCGCCAGCTTTCAGAAGTTGCCAGAGTTAGGTTTGCAACTGCACCACCGTTAGGCATGTAACGGATTTCAGGATCTTGCCCTAAGTTACCGATAAGAATTACTTTATTTACGCCTCTGCTGGCCATTTAAATACTCCTGATGCATTAAATTTTAATCACTGTATTGACCGTGAAGTTTAGCACGGTCGACTTACATTGCCTATGTATTGCAGATGAAATTGAAAATTGCTTCTTCAATTTGCGAGTGGTTTTGAAAAAATTTATGAGAATCGCTTTGAAAATTTTATTTCTGCCATCTTAATCAATTTCGACAGCTCGCGAAAATACTTTTTCATAAAACACTGTATATTCATTCAGTCGAAGTTGTGCGATAATGTTTGGCTTATGATTGTTCACTATCAAATCATCCGGGAAGTGGTAAATGGATAATATCGAAGTACGCGGTGCCCGCACCCATAATCTGAAAAACATCAATCTCATCATCCCCCGCGACAAGCTGATAGTCATTACGGGTTTGTCAGGATCAGGAAAGTCATCACTTGCTTTTGATACATTGTACGCGGAAGGGCAGCGCCGTTATGTCGAATCCTTATCTGCTTACGCAAGGCAATTTCTATCTTTGATGGAAAAGCCTGATGTTGATCATATCGAAGGGTTATCGCCGGCTATTTCGATTGAACAAAAATCAACATCACACAACCCAAGATCGACAGTTGGAACAATTACCGAAATTCATGATTATTTAAGGCTCCTATTTGCCCGGGTTGGTGAACCACGTTGTCCTGATCACGATATTCCCCTTGCGGCACAAACTGTCAGCCAAATGGTCGATAATGTTTTAGCGCAGCCGACAGATCGCCGCATGATGCTACTCGCACCTGTCGTGAAAGATCGGAAGGGTGAACATGTTAAATTATTAGATAACTTGGCATCCCAAGGCTACATTCGTGCGCGTATTGACGGAGAAGTCTGTGATCTGTCTGATCCACCAACTCTCGAACTACAAAAGAAACATACCATTGAAGTTGTCGTGGATCGTTTTAAAATTCGCGATGATATTGCTCAACGCTTAGCTGAATCTTTTGAAACCGCACTCGATCTTTCTGGTGGGACAGCTGTTGTTGCTGATATGGATGATCCAAATGCTGAAGAACTTATTTTTTCAGCAAACTTTGCCTGCCCTGTCTGTGGTTATAGCATGGTGGAATTGGAGCCGCGCTTATTTTCCTTCAATAACCCAGCCGGAGCCTGCCCAAGTTGTGATGGACTTGGCGTACAACAATTTTTTGATCCTGAAAGAGTCATCCAAAGTACTGAGATTTCACTTGCAGGTGGCGCAATTCGTGGTTGGGATCGCCGCAATTTTTACTATTTTCAAATGCTGATGTCATTGGCTGAACATTATAAATTTGATGTTGAAGCACCTTATGATTCACTCAGCCCAGACATTCAAAAAGTGATTCTTTACGGGTCCGGCAAGGAAACCATTGAATTTAAATACCGTAATGACCGCGGTGATATTACTATCCGCCATCACCCTTTTGAAGGCGTTCTGAATAACATGGAACGGCGTTATAAAGAGACGGAATCTACCGCCGTACGTGAAGAACTCGCCAAATATATTAGTAACCGACCTTGTGTTTCATGCCACGGTACCCGCTTACGCAAAGAAGCACGCTATGTTTTTGTTGAAAATACGACATTGCCTGAAATTGCTGACTACAGTATTGGTCATGCTATGGAATTTTTCCAAAATTTAAAACTTAGTGGTCAACGGGCGCAAATAGCAGAAAAAGTACTAAAAGAAATTGGCGATCGCTTGAAATTTTTAGTGAATGTCGGCCTTAATTACTTAACTCTTTCTCGCTCTGCCGATACTTTGTCTGGTGGTGAGGCGCAACGTATTCGTCTTGCAAGCCAAATTGGTGCAGGTCTTGTTGGTGTGATGTATGTTCTTGATGAACCATCAATTGGCTTACATCAACGCGATAATGATCGTTTATTAGAAACCTTAATTCATCTGCGTGACCTCGGTAATACTGTGATTGTTGTTGAGCATGATGAAGATGCGATACGTGCAGCAGATCATATTATTGATATTGGACCTGGTGCCGGTGTTCATGGTGGGCAAATTGTCGCCCAAGGCACATTAGAAGATATTGTCTCAAACCCAGAATCACTAACCGGTAAATTCTTAAGTGGTGAACGTCGGATTGATATTCCAAAACAGCGGATACCTGTTGATAAAGATAAAGTGCTCAAAATTATTGGCGCAAAAGGCAATAATTTAAAAAATGTCACTTTAACTCTGCCTGTTGGTTTATTTACCTGTATTACTGGCGTTTCAGGATCAGGCAAATCAACTTTGATCAATGACACCTTGTTCCCGATCGCGCAAAGACAATTAAATGGTGCAACAACCATCACGCCAGCACCTTATTTAGAAGTCGAAGGGCTAGAACACTTTGATAAAGTGATTGATATTGACCAAAGCCCTATTGGGCGCACACCGCGTTCTAACCCTGCAACTTATACGGGTGTCTTTACCCCAATTCGTGAGCTATTTGCTGGTGTGCCCGAATCACGTACTCGCGGCTACAATCCAGGCCGTTTTAGCTTCAACGTCAAAGGTGGACGCTGTGAAGCTTGCCAAGGTGATGGTGTTATCAAAGTAGAAATGCACTTTTTGCCTGATGTGTATGTTCCTTGCGATCAATGTAAAGGTAAGCGCTATAACAGAGAAACGTTAGAAATAAAGTACAAAAGTAAAAATATTCATGAAGTGCTGGATATGACCATTGAAGAAGCTCGTGAATTTTTTGATGCGGTGCCTGCGCTGGCGCGTAAGCTGCAAACTTTGATTGATGTAGGGCTTTCCTATATTCGTTTAGGGCAATCTGCCACTACATTATCCGGTGGTGAAGCACAGCGGGTTAAACTGGCGCGTGAATTATCTAAACGCGGAACGGGTCAAACTCTCTATATTCTTGATGAACCAACCACAGGTCTACATTTCGCAGATATTCAGCAACTATTGAAGGTATTACATCAATTACGTGACCAAGGAAATACCATTGTTGTCATTGAGCATAATCTTGATGTAATCAAAACAGCGGATTGGATTGTTGATTTAGGTCCTGAAGGTGGTAGTGGTGGCGGTGAAATTTTAATTTCCGGTACACCTGAAAAAGTTGCAGAATGTGAAAAATCACACACGGCCCGTTTCTTAAAACCTATTTTAGAACGGGGTTACTAGGTTGATGATTAGTCACAACTAACTCATTAGAATACCAATAAAAAACGCAGCACTTTGTCTGCGTTTTTTATTATTTTATCATTTTACTATATCAATTATTGGTTCACAGCTGCGAATGCTTCAACAATACGCTGAACATTATGGCGGTTAACGCCGGCCATACAAACCCGCCCTGTACCAACCAAGTAAACCGCAAATTCATCTTTCAAGCGATCTACTTGTTCTTGAGTAAAGCCCGTATAGCTGAACATTCCACGCTGTTTTAGCAAGTGATCAAAATTTTTCTCTGGCAGCGCTTTTTTCAGCTCATCAACTAATACCGTTCTCATTTCTAAGATACGTAAACGCATCTCTTCAACTTCTTGCAACCATTGTGATTTTTGCTCAGCATCAGTAAGGACTTGTGCAACAATTTTAGCGCCATTTGATGGAGGACTTGAATATAAACGGCGTACACCTGCTTTTAACTGACCTAATACGCAATCCCGTTCATCTTGGTTTGCACAGATAACAGATAAACCACCCGCTCGCTCACCATAGATACCAAAAATTTTAGAAAAAGAGTTACTTACCATGATAGGTAAACCCGCTTTCGCCATCGTTCTAATGGCATAAGCATCTTCATTAATGCCTTCTGCAAATCCTTGATAAGCGATATCTAAAAATGGAATTAATTTTCTCTCTTTGGCAACTTTGGTCACTTCATCCCACTGTTGCGGTGTTAAGTCCGAACCGGTTGGATTATGACAGCAAGGGTGCATAAGAATAATGCTATTTTCAGGCAATTTATTAAATGTTGCCAGCATCTCATCAAATTTTACCCCTTTCGTTTTTTCATCGAAGTAAGGGTAATAATGGACTTTAGTACCTGCTCCAGCAAAAATAGAGGCATGATTTTCCCAAGTTGGGTCACTGCACCAGACTTCTGAATGAGGGAAATAGTTATGGAGGAAATCTGCACCTAATTTCAATGCACCAGAACCTCCTATTGTTTGTACTGTTGCAATACGTTCTTGTGCGATTAAAGGGCAATCTTCCCCAAATAATAATTTCTGAATTTCTAGGCGATAATCCTTCAAACCTTCCATAGGCAAGTAGAGTGATGCGCTGGAAGGTAATTGGCTTAATTTTGCTTTTGCATTGCCAACTGTTAGTAATTCTGGTGTTTTGCCATCAGCATCATAGTACAAGCCAATACTCAAATTAATTTTGTTTTTGCGAGTATCTTTATTAAATTCATCCATTAGCGATAAAATTGGGTCGCCAGGATATGGATCAACATGTTGGTACACTGAATATCTCCCTAATAATTATTTTATTCCCATATATTTCAAGCAACATTGAAACGCATTTTAATACAGCTCATTGAATTATATCGGATCTATCTTGGTTAACGTTAAGAAGGTAACTCTTTGTTAGCTATTCGTCTATATATTCCATAATCACTCTTGAAGTCAGTTTTGTGAGTAATTCATAATTGATAATGCCCGTTTGCATGGCGATTTCTTCAACTGGTAGAGCTTTACCCCATAAAATAACTTCATCACCAACTTTATCTGTGGCATTCGGCCCTAAATCCACGGTGATCATATCCATAGAAACTCGCCCAACAATAGGCACTTTTCGCCCATTAATGAGGACTGGTGTTCCTGATGGCGCACTGCGCGGATAACCATCTCCGTATCCTATGGCGACAACACCAAGCCGTGTATTTTGCCCACTACACCAAGTTGCCCCATAACCCACACATTGCCCTGCGGCATGCTCTCTGACAGCAATTAAAGTTGATTTCAGTGTCATCACACTTTTTAAGCCAAATTCTTGTGCTGATTTACCTTCTTGCGGAGAAGCGCCGTACATCACAATACCTGGTCTAACCCAATCAAAGTGAGCTTCTGGCCATAATAGAATACCCGCAGACGCTGAAATCGATTTTTCACCCGGTTTGTCAGCAATAAATTGCTGGAAGCAGGCTAATTGATTAGCAGTGGTTGCTAACTCAGGTTCATCTGCTTGGCAAAAATGACTAACAATATTGATAGGTTGTTTAACATTAGAACAGGATTGTAAACGTTGATAAAAGCTTTGTGCATCTTGGGGTAAGACACCTAATCGATGCATTCCAGTATCGAGCTTCATCCAAACTTTAATAGGTTCAGCAAGCTGGGTTGATTCCAGCATTTCTAGTTGTTCGACACAATGAATAACAGTATCAATCTTATGTTCAACTAAAATAGACAGATCCATCTGCTCAAAAAAGCCCTCGAGCAGCACAATCGGTGCCGTTATCCCTCTTTCTCTTAGGGCGAGCGCTTCTTTAAGACGAGCAACACCAAAACCATCAACAAGATCTTTAATCGAATGACTGACTTCTGTAAGCCCGTGGCCATAAGCGTTTGCTTTTACAATTGCAATGAGACGGCTGTGCGGAGCTAATTCTCTAACGCGTTGCAGATTGTGTCGCAGAGCGCGGCGATTAATTAATGCGGTTGCCGCTTTCATGATTATTTAATAAACCTCTATTCTCTTTCTCGGATTATCTGTTGATGGTAACTATATACCTAAAGTTATCTGTTTAATATTCAGATAACACCTTGAACTAGCACAATAAATATTAGCTTCGTGTCAAATATTATTGGGATCCTATTCCTCATCATAAGCAGGTCCAGCATAGTTATCAAAGCGTGACCACTGCCCATTAAAGGTCAGCCGAACAGTACCGATTGGTCCGTTACGTTGTTTACCAATAATAATCTCTGCAATACCTTTTTTATCACTATTATCGTTATACACTTCATCACGATAAATAAACATAATAAGGTCAGCATCTTGCTCAATAGAGCCCGATTCACGTAAATCCGAGTTAACAGGTTTTTTATCTGCACGCTGCTCAAGGCTACGGTTAAGCTGTGATAACGCAACAACTGGCACATTCAGCTCTTTAGCCAAGGCTTTCAGTGAGCGAGAAATTTCTGCAATTTCCAGTGTACGGTTATCAGACAAGGCGGGAACTCGCATTAACTGCAAGTAGTCAATCATGATCAAACTTAAACCACCATGTTCGCGATAAATACGGCGTGCACGCGAGCGAACTTCTGTTGGTGTTAATCCTGATGAATCATCAATATACATATTCCGTTTTTCAGACAAAATGCCCATTGTGCTGGAAATACGCGCCCAATCTTCATC
The DNA here is from genome assembly GCF_000314895.2 of Providencia sneebia DSM 19967. Taxonomy (GTDB): domain Bacteria; phylum Pseudomonadota; class Gammaproteobacteria; order Enterobacterales; family Enterobacteriaceae; genus Providencia; species Providencia sneebia. The sequence continues at coordinate 3,774,843 of NZ_CM001773.1, forward strand.
ATCTAGCTGTCCAGTCCGGATCCGCGTTTGGTCAACGCGAGATAATGAAGCCAACATACGCATCATAATTTGGCTTCCTGGCATCTCTAAACTGAAAATCAATACCGGCTTTTCTTCCGTCATCGCCGCATTTTCACATAAGTTCATCGCAAAGGTTGTTTTCCCCATTGATGGACGAGCAGCAACAATAATCAGATCAGAACCTTGTAACCCAGCCGTTTTCTTATCTAAGTCTTGATATCCAGTCGAAACACCCGTTACCCCATCATGAGGCTGCTGATATAGCTTCTCTATCTTTTCGATAGTTTCCGATAAAACCGCTTCTATATCTTTTGGGCCTTCATCTTTATTCGCCCTAGATTCAGCAATTTGGAATACTTTTGTCTCAGCGAAATCAAGCAAATCTTCACTATTGCGACCTTGGGGATCATAACCTGCATCCGCTATCTCATTCGCAACAGAAATCATATCTCGTACGACTGCACGTTCACGGACAATATCTGCATAAGCATTTATATTCGCCGCACTTGGCGTATTTTTTGATAACTCAGCAAGATACGCAAACCCACCCACGCCATCTAACTCACCTTGTTGTTCTAGTGATTCTGACAACGTAATTAAGTCGATAGGTTTACCCTGCTCAAGCAATAGCTGCATTTGAGCAAAAATAGTTCGATGTGGACGGCTATAAAAATCAGCATGGGTAACACGTTCAGAAACGGTGTCCCAACGCTCATTATCAAGCATCAACCCTCCTAATACAGATTGCTCCGCTTCGATAGAATGAGGAGGAAGTTTTAATCCTTCCATTTGGTGATCGCGCGGTACATTACTTTTGCTATCTGAAGGGTATTTTTTAGCCATACTTTAATTATCCACATCCATTATTAACTCGCGCATTAGTATACGCCAAAGTTAGTATTGGGGGAGGTTTTCTTTGATAGTCACTCAACGGCAATATGAATAGAAATCTAAATGTACTCAACAAACAACTTATTATCACCAACAAGGCATAGCGTTATGACCAATTGATTGATATGGTGAATGCAAACCTTCGCTTGATATCGAGCACAATTTCCCCCCTATTTTGGGTATCAAATTTATCGGAGATTATCATGGTAAAACGCATTGAATTTGCACAATACGGCGGCCCAGAAGTTCTGACTTACACTGATTATGATCTTAAACAACCTGCCGACAACGAAATTCAGATAGAAAACCATGCTATTGGTATCAATTATATTGATACTTATGTCCGCAGCGGACTATACCCTGTAGCCAGCCTGCCTTCAGGACTTGGAACTGAAGCCGCAGGAATTGTCGTGAAAACAGGTGCTAATGTGACTGGTTTTCGTCCTGGTGACCGCGTGATGTATGCACAAAGCCCGCTTGGTGCTTATAGTGAAGTTCACAATGTACCGGAACAAGCCGTTGCTCATTTACCTGATGGGATCTCTTTTGAGCAGGCCGCGGCTTGCGGTCTAAAAGGTATGACGGTTTACTACCTATTAAACCAAACTTATCAAATCAAACGTGACGAAGTGTTCTTATTTCACGCAGCTGCGGGTGGCGTTGGTTTAATCGCTTGCCAGTGGGCAAAAGCACTTGGTGCGAAGATGATTGGTACTGTTGGTAGCCCAGAAAAAGCGGAACGAGCAAAAGCCGCGGGAGCATGGGAAATCATCAACTATAAAAATGAAGATATAGCACAGCGCGTCAACACGTTAACCAATGGCGAGAAAGTCAATGTTGTCTATGATTCTGTCGGAAAAGATACTTGGTTGGCATCACTAGATTCATTAAAACGACGTGGATTAATGGTCAGCTTTGGTAATGCTTCTGGCCCTGTAACAGGTGTTAACCTAGGAATACTCAATCAAAAAGGCGGCTTGTATGTCACTCGCCCCTCATTAGGTGTTTATGTCCGTGATCGCGCTGAATTAGACCAAGCGAGCCAAGCGCTATTTGATATGATTTTGAGCGGTAAAATTAATGTTGATGTACCAAAACAGCAAGTTTTTGCACTGAAAGAGGTACAAAAAGCACATACCCTCTTAGAACAACGCAAAACACAAGGCTCCAGCCTGCTCATTCCTTAATGAATACTGAGGCGCCACAATGGCGCCTTCATAAAAACTTTATTCGCCTTGCGTCACAAATGACAGAGCTTGCTCAACGACAGTTAAATCTGCCCCTTTTTTATGTGCATTCTCACTCAAATAGCGTCGCCATTGACGAGCGCCTGGGATCCCTTGAAATATCCCCAGCATATGACGAGTCATATGTCCAAGATAAGCACCTTGTGATAACTCTTTTTCAATATAAGGGTACATTTGACGAACAGCATCTACCGCATTGACGACAGGAAGTTGTTCATCAAATAATTGATTATCAACCGCGGTTAAGATAGAAGGATTCTGATAGGCTTCCCGCCCCACCATCACACCATCAAGATGGCGTAAATGTTCTTTTGCTTCTTCAAGTGTTTTCACGCCACCATTAATTGCCATGGTTAAATGCGGGAAATCACGTTTAAGTTGATAAACTCTTGGGTAATCTAACGGAGGAATTTCGCGATTTTCTTTCGGGCTTAAACCAGAAAGCCATGCTTTACGAGCATGGATAATAAACATTTCGCAATTCCCCTTGGTTGCAACAGTGTCAATAAATTCACACAGAAACTCATAACTATCTTGCTCATCAATACCAATACGAGTCTTAACCGTCACAGGAATAGAAACCACATCTTTCATTGCTTTAATACAATCAGCAACTAACTGAGCATCAGCCATTAAACATGCCCCAAAACGGCCATTTTGTACGCGATCAGATGGACAACCTACATTTAAGTTGATCTCATCATAACCTCGTTCTTCCCCCAATTTTGCGCATTGAGCTAATGCTGCGGGATCACTTCCCCCTAATTGCAAAGCAACAGGCTGTTCTTCTTCACTAAAGGCAAGATAGTCACCTTTACCATAAATAATGGCTCCCGTAGTCACCATTTCGGTATAAAGCAACGTATTTTTCGTCAATAAGCGATGAAAATAACGACAATGGCGGTCGGTCCAGTCGAGCATCGGCGCAACGGAAAAGCGGTTTAAGTTTTTATAGCTCGATATTGCCTGAGCATCAGTATTTTTTGGATCTGATGTATTTTGTTGCATGTTAATCTTTTGAATTTAGACGAGTTTTTAGTCTCTAAAAAGAGAGACTAAGCAAAATAGCGAATTAAGCTAAGTATTGTAACATCATACAATACAAACAGCGGAGCCATTTCATTATTTAAATCCAGTGTGGTGGATAATTGAAGAATAATGAAATGAAACTTAAAGATGAATAATCAGTATTATTTTGATTGGACTCCCAAGAGCCCAATCTGAGGATTTTACGAGTTAGCCAATATTTTTTAATGCATTAACAACTAATTTCCAAAACTTACCATGATCAAGTTTTACAGCAACTTGGGTATGGCAATCAGCGGGGGCAGGATGACGAAAATCAGCTACGGTCATGCCTAGTGTTAAAGTACCGGTTAACTCGATATCAACAGGGACTTTCTGAGTTGTCATTACAGTTGGGTCGATAACATAGGCAACTGCGCAAGGATCGTGTACCGGAGGCGCATCAAAACCTTGTGCTTGTTTATATGTTTTACCAAAGAAATCAAGTAACTCGACAACAAATTGTGAGCAATCTGTACCGACTACAGCAATATTCGCCACAATTTCAGGTGTAGCTAAAGCTTGGTGGGTGAGATCTAACCCAACCATCGTCAGCGGCCATTTTTCGTTAAAAACGATGTGTGCAGCTTCTGGATCTATTTTGATATTAAATTCAGCGACTGGGCTCCAATTGCCGACATGATAACCACCGCCCATTAGAACAACTTCTTTTACCCGTTCTACAATTCGCGGTTCTAACCGCGCAGCTAATGCAATATTTGTCAACGCCCCTGTTGGAACTAATGTGATGGTTTTCGGAGGATGTGACATGATAAGTTTAATAATTAATTCAACAGCATGGCACTTTTCGAGCGCTAATGTTGGCGTCGGTAACTTTGGTCCATCTAACCCAGAGTCACCATGAATATCAGGAGCAACCTCAACTTCACGTACGAGTGGGCGAGAAGCACCAGCGGCAAAAGGAATACCACGAATATTCGCCATTTCAGCAACAGCAAGGGCATTATGCGTCACTTTTTCTAGTGTTTGATTACCCGCAACTGTGGTAACGGCAAGTAACTCAATGTCAGGATTACCATACGCTAATAACATCGCGATTGCATCATCATGTCCTGGGTCACAATCGAGGATAATTTTTTTAGTCATGTATGTAGCCTTGTTATTTTTAGAGGAATACTTATTAATTTATATTGTTATTTTATAAGTATATTCTCAATAACGCCCTGACCTTCCTCGCAAAAATAGATGATTAATCTCTCTTCTTTCTATTTAATATCTGCGATTAACTATGTTTTCCTTGAATCGCTTCTCTATGATGGCGGAAAAAGTGCAATTCCATCAAGAAACTAATACATACTGCAACAACACAACCAATGACTGTTTCAATCACGCGATCAAATAAAATGTTATATTTTAAGTCTCCTAAATATTCCATTTGTTCAATGATTGATAATGTTAATCCAGTATTCGCAAAGGTCACAAAAGTATAATTTTTACCATTACTTATCGGTAATAAGAAGGAGAAGAAGATAATCGAAAACCAGCCAATCATTGGAGAAGGAAGTGAGGTAAAACTAAAGTACACTAATAATGCCGCAATAATACTGCCAACAACTCTTTGCAGCGTTATTACCAATGATTTTTTTGAATCATAGGTAAATACCAATACAAACGTTAACAATGCCCAATATGGGAAGTTAAACATATATAATCTAGGAATATAAACCGTAAGAGAAACACCTATAAAATAGAGTAATGCAAAGAATAAAACATGTTTTGTTAATTTTTTTAATGGATTTTCTAATCTACGTAATAAGGTAAAAAAGCCGACTTTTCTCTTTTTACTATAAAGATAATAAATAATATTAGAAACAATGCAACCTATGTAAAACCCTAAAAAATCACTTATTGGCAGTTTTTGAAAACTCACGCCTACAGCCAACATAATAATCACATATTTCATAGAAATAGTGATCACAGGTGAACTATCGATATAAATAAAATAAATAATAGAAGAAAGAAATAATAATATGTATAAAGGAATGCCTTCTTGTAAAATATTACCAACATACATTGCCAATAATACAATCGTGACCCAACTTAATGAGTAAAAGAAGTTTTTATATCCCTTATGTGCTGAAAAAATATAGTGATTATAAATAATTGAGAATGCAGCCCACATCGCAGCTTGAATATCAAAAAACAGCCAAGATATTAACATACTTAACAGCGTACAAGATATATATATAACACCATCAAAGAAGTGAGTATTTCCATTCATTTTAATTTACCTAAATCTATTTTATCCCAGAATGGTATCATCAATCCCATCATAAATTATCTTAACTCATAAATATAATGATAAAATGTTAATATTTAGACATATAACTAAATAAATTCTATCAATTATTGTATTTAGATTAATTTTTAAAGCAAAAATATGATGATAAACCAAACCTTAAATAAAACCACAAGAGAACCCAAACTATCATTTATGGATACATTAAAAAATAATCGAGTTTAGGTTCTCAAAAATAAAGATAATCTATTTTAGAACATGGGCATAAACCCGCTTTTGCCCATCTTCTGTTTTTGGAATATATACACCCTGTAATTCAGGCGCGAAACCGGGTAATTGATTAATTCCAGCTTCTAATGCTTGAAAATAGCGTAATACAGGCCCTTCCCAAACTTCACCGGGCACAACACATAATACGCCGGGAGGATAAGGAAGTGCGCCCTCAGCCGCAATACGCCCTTCCAACTCAGACAACGGTAATAACTCCACATTGCCACGAATAAATTCAATATGAGCTTGTTGCGGATTCATTTTTACTGTTGGAAAATATTCTTTTCGGAACATCTCTTTTTGTAATTGTTTAATATTATATTGCACACTGAGTTGATGCATTTCTTGGCATAAACGGCGTAATGTATAACCTTGATAATGCGCTTGGTAACGCTGATATACGGAAGGTAATACATCTTCTAATAACGCATCTTCATCGAGTAATTTTTCAAAGCGTATAAGATGATTAACCAGTAAATTTAATTTTTCTGCCGTTTCAGCGGGTGTTAATAAAAACAAGATTGAATTTAAATCACACTTTTCGGGAATAATTGAATGTTCACGAAGAAAATGCGCCAAAATAGTTGCTGGAACACCAAAAGATTCATATTCACCACTTTCAGCATCAATACCGGGTGTGGTTAACATCAATTTACACGGATCAACAAAATATTGGTTTTCTGCATAACCGTCAAAAGCATGCCAACGTTCATGAGGAATAAAATTAAAAAAACGTTGGTCCGCAGCAATTTGCTCTGTCGGATATTCTTGCCACAATTTACCTTCTATCCTTTCAGGTATAAAGGGTTTGAAATAATGGCAACACTCTAAAATCTCTTTTCTCACATCAATACCAAGTTTGACACACGCCATCCACATCATTTCACCTGCATCACCTTGATGCATACGCGCATTAACATCCAATGAAGCAAATAACGGATAAAATGGACTAGTTGAAGCATGCATCATAAAAGCATTATTCAGTTTTTTGTGGGAAACAAAACGCGCTTGTCCTTTAATATGATTATCTTTTTTATGGATCTGCGATGCTTGTGAAAATCCTGCAAGCTGTTTATGGACAGATTGAGTCACCATGATCCCTGGGTCATTTTCATTTAATTCCAACAGCAATGGCGAACATTGGCGCATCATTGGAATAAATTGCTCATAACCAACCCATGCTGAATCAAACAAAATGTATTCACACAAATGACCAATTTTATCAACTACTTGCCTTGCGTTATATACCGTTCCATCATAAGTGCCAAGCTGGATCACGGCTAAACGAAATGGTTTTTCTTGTGCATTTTTTTCTGGCTTAACTTCATTGATAAGTTGACGAAGATAATCTTCCTCAAAACAATGCGCATCAATGCCTCCGATAAAACCAAACGGGTTACGCGCAGTTTCGAGATAAACTGGCGTTGCACCGGCTTGGATCAGGGCACCATGATGATTAGATTTATGATTATTACGATCAAACAAGACTAAATCACCTGGTGTTAATAATGCATTGAGGACAACTTTGTTAGAAGATGAAGTGCCATTCAACACAAAATAGGTTTTATCCGCATTAAAAACACGTGCAGCAAATTTCTGAGCTTCTTTAGCAGCTCCTTCATGAATGAGCAAATCGCCCATTGCAACATCCGCATTACACAAATCGGTGCGAAACAAATTTTCACCATAAAATTGGTAAAATTGCTCGCCCGTTGGGTGACGGCGAAAAAATTGTCCGCTTTGATGTCCTGGGCACGCAAAAGTCACATTATGGCCTGCTGCATAATCCATCATTCTGGCAAAAAATGGTGGGAATAACTGTTCAAAATAACCATTAGCCGCCTCTAAAAGTTGGCGGCTATTCTCGCCACGTTCAGTTAGCGCAGAAGATAAAATAGCGGTTAAATATGGTGGTTTTTGAGAACCTTCGGGAAGGTGTTGATCACTAATTACAAACAAAGGGATATTCAATTTACTCTCAACAACTCTTTTCCACAGACCTTGATTTGCATCTTGTTCTGATAAGACAACGGCTGCAATATTGTTAAGCTGCGCATCGCAAATATCTACCCACTGGAATTCTCCTGAAAAGTAAATTGCGACCCCCGGGCTACATGCCACATTGATTGTATTCATAACAGTTTTGGCTCTTAATTAGCTGAGGAAAAGAGGCCGTTAATATACTTGATAGGCCTTAAGATTGGAATTATTGAAAACCAGTGGACTTGCGAGAAACTTAATAACTATTTTTATTATTTCTAACTTACTGGTTAATATTATAAAAATATTACGCTCTACTTTATAATCAACCAAATATTAAAACTATTTAGAGAAACTAATCGAATAAACCGACTAATACTTGATTATTTATCAGAATATTAGTCGGCTAATTAACATCAAAATAGCGCGTTAGCTGTTTTTTTCAATATACAGCGTTTGTGTAGAGAATGCGAAATCTGCACCGTGCTTTTTGACAATATCAATAATCTTCAAATAAACAGTTTGTTGCGCATCTAACCACTGTGCCCAGACAGTCGTTTTAGTAAAGCAATACACCATAATATTCAAAGAAGAATCTGCAAATTCATCAAAATACACCAACAAAGTTTGGCCGTGATCAATGGTTTCCTCTTGTTGCAACATTATGCGAATATCTTTGACAATATCACCAATTTTATCCGCATCTTCATAACGTAAACTTAATGATGTTTTAATTCGACGGTTAGTCATTCGTCCAGGATTCTCAACACTAATAGAAGAGAAGACTGAGTTAGGAATATATAATGGCCGATGGTCAAAAGTAATAATCTTTGTTAATCGCCAACCAACTTCAACAACGGTTCCTTCAATATTTCTATCCGGAGAACTTACCCAATCCCCAATATTAAAGGGTCGATCAAAATAGAGCATAATCCCAGAAAAAAGGTTACTGAGGATATCTTTACCCGCCATACCGATCGCAATACCGCCGATACCACCAAACGCCATTAATCCTGACAAACTCATCCCAAAATGCTCGCCAAATAATAGGATGATCACGACAAAGATAGTCGTTTTAAATACTCGAGCAATGATCCGCGCCGAAGTAGGATCGCTACCTTTTTGAATCTGGGCTTTTTCGAGTCTATTTGCTAGCTGGAACAACTTGCGCATCAAAATAATAGAAATTAGCGCTGTCGTAATAAAATTGATCAGTGATGTAGATATAAAATTCAGATCGAAATCTTTTGCAGCCATATCAACATATTGCCCAGCTATAATGACAAGGCTACATAAAATGGCAGTTTGAATAACATGAACAAAAATACTTTTTGGCTTATGTTTTTGTCGCTGATTAAGTATTTCAAAAGCAATAAATAAAGCCAAGCATATAACGATTGCTGTTATACCTATTGCATACTTTTCAAGCAACATTTCAATAACTTCTTTGTGTCTTGAAGATTCCATTAACATCTATCTCTTTGTTATTTAATTTATTTATAATAAATTTCTTATTCGCTCTAATTAGCATAGTTATGATCTAAGCGAGTAAAAATGGCTACTACGATACCAAGTTTGTACATAATTTTCTTAATAATTGTCTTTATCTTTTTGAATTCATCCAATAAAGATTGGTTATTTTTATTCGCAGCGAAATTACCGGTACACATAAACACTTTTATTTTTGCCCTAAAAATGATCCATTAAAGTGTTGGAAATCTTTATCATCATAACAAATTCAAGTAGTGCTATGATATTTAGCATGTTCCCACTATGGTTAATTAAACATACCAATGACTCGCACACAACGTTTGCTCACGCTATTACAAATATTAAAAGAGAATCGTTATCCGGTTACAGCGGAATCACTTGCATCACAATTACAGATTAGTGTGCGGTCTATTTACCGCGATATTGATTCATTACGTCATCAAGGTGCTGAAATAACAGGGGAAGCGGGAATTGGTTATCAGTTAAAATCAGGATTATTACTTCCACCTTTAATGTTTGACGAGAATGAGCTTGAAGCGCTCATTCTCGGTTTACGTTGGGTACAAAGTAATGCTGATGAAGAATTGAGCGCTTCGGCAATGCGTACGCTGAATAAAATCAATAGTATTGTTAAAAAAGAGGCGCAAACACAGATTGCACAAACAACATTGTTTGCCATTTCTAGCCAATTAACAGGCGTTAATAATCTAATTGCCAAAGAGTTACGCCGCAGCTTACGTGAAGAAAAGAAAGCAAATATTCATTACCAAGATGCTAATGGGCAAAGCAGTTGCCGAATAATTTGGCCAATTGCCGTGGGTTATATGAAAGAAGTACAAGTTCTTGCCGCTTAGTGTGAATTACGCAAAGACTATCGCCATTTTAGATTAGACCGCATCACTTCCTACCAAATACTTGCCGAAAATCCGCCTTACCCTAAACATTATTTGCTCAGGCGTTGGCAAACCGAAGTCATTGGTGATTGCACCATATTGTAAAGCGAATAAAACTTTATATGAGGAATGATACTGACAAGAACTGACACACTAACGTCTTATGATACTTCCTCAATTTCATCAATGGGGAAATAATCATGAGTGAACTCACTCTTTATACTAATACAATGTCACGCGGTAATACTGTTGATTTGCTACTTAATTTATTAGCGGTTCCCTATAACCGAGTTGAATTAGCATTCAATGAGCAAATGCATACTAAAGAATATCTTGCAATAAATCCGATGGCAAAAGTGCCCGCACTCGTTGATGGCGATAATATCATTACAGAAACTGCGGCAATTTGCCTCTATCTAGCTGATAAATTTATTGAAAAAGGGTTAGCACCTGAATTTAACTCTCCAGAGAGAGCTCCTTATTACCGTTGGTTTTTCTTTACTGCTGGCCCGATTGAAGCTGCATTTACAGCGCATATGATGGGGCTTGAATTAAGTGCAGAAGAACAAAAAATGTCAGGATTTGGCTCATTTAAACAGGTAATGGATTGTTTGGAAACAGGCTTAGCCAATGCCGCACCTTACATTTGTGGACAACAATTCACAGCTGTTGATGTTTATATTGGTTGCTTTTTAGCCTTTCTTATCCAACATAATTTAATTGAGATTTCACCAACAGTACAAAATTATTTTGATGCAATCAGTCGTCATGCAGACTTTAATAAATAGATAAAAATCGATAGAAATACAGAGTTCATCAAGATAAATGAACTCTGTTATTTGGATTTTATGCTTATTATTCTTAGCGCCAGTTTGGATTTTTCACAAGTGAGTATTTACCCGCGCCAAGTAACGCTAACGCGATAGAACCAACAAAGAAATAGACAACACTTTCGATTGCCCATGCGCCTGTTTTATCAAGTACAAATGTCTTATCCATTCCAACCATTAACCAAGCCACTAGCATAGTGAAGGCAACAAGTAAGGCTGCAGGTCGAGTGAGTATGCCTAAAATAATTAAAATAGGCGCCACCACCTCACCCAAAATAGTTCCATAAGCGATAAACTCAGGTAAACCATAAGATGCCAGCATCGCTTTTACGCCACTTGCTCCCGTTAGGAGCTTACTGATGCCATGAAATAACATTAACCCGCCAACAGTAAGACGCAGCAATAATTTCCCTGCATCTTCATGTGATAACCATCGATTAAATGCGCCTATCACGATAATTCTCCCCTTAGTATATTCATCGTCAAATTCTATTATGAGTGATAAATGAAGAAAATGAGAATTAATTTTATTCTCAATTATTACATTGGTATTATATTGCGATAAAACCCAACGATTACATTGATAATAAAGATCTTTTTTAATCAAAAAATGGGTATTGCTAACCACTCAAAAATGGTCAATTATACTTCAATATCCACAGGCTAGAGTGATTATGAGAAATATTCCGCTTGAGAGTGTTGATAAGGTAAAACGTGATGTTTTAGCCATCAGAACCGATTATTTACCCAATGTATTACTCAATTCACACGTTCACCGTCGTGCCCAATTTTTATATGGCGCAACCGGGTTAATTGAAGTGAGCACAGAAGATGGTGAGTGGGTGATACCACCCGATAGTGGCGTTTGGATACCCGAAAACACACCGCATGAAACAAGGATGCTTAATGTTAGTACTCGCAGCCTCTATATTGAGCCAGCAGCTGCACCAAGAACAAGTCAGCAATGTGAAGTTTTAAGAGTTTCACCCTTATTACGCCAGTTACTACTCGAATCAGTCAATATTCCCATCGAATATGATGTTAATGGGCGAGATGGCGCATTGATTCAACTTCTGCTACACGAAATTTCACGAGCAAAACCCTTACCTTTTTTTGCTCCCATCCCTCAAGATGAAAACTTGGCTAAATTATGCCGCGAGTTTTTAAAAAATCCTAAAATCACCTCATCCCCGCATGAATGGGCAGACCAATTGCATAAAAGTGAACGTTCATTTAGTCGATTTTTTGGCGCGCAAACTGGTTTATCATTTTCAGAATGGCGTCAGCAAGCGTGTTTGCTCAATGCAATTACCCATATTTCAGCAGGTAAATCTATAACAGAGGTTGCTTTTGACTTAGGTTATAGCAGTGTAGGGGCTTTTTCGACAATGTTTAAAAAGTGGTTAGGACACACGCCATCAAACTTTATTCAACAAATTGAAGAAAAATAAAAAGGCACTAAACCATCCATGTAGCTTAGTGCCTAAGAATATTATTTATTAATGTGCTGAAGAATTCTTATAATGATTTAATGTCTCTTCTTTTAAATCTAATTCATCACGAAGACGATGATAAACACGTTCACTGATATTTTTACCTCTACGCATTTGATATAACGCTTCGCGTTTTGCTTTTAATGCAGAAGAAGACATCTCTTGTTCCATCTCAATCATTCGATGTAAATCATAAATATCAGATTCAATTTCATCTGTATTATCTAAACGTCGCGCATATAACTCTAGCAATTGAGCACCAACTTCAGTACGCATTGCTATTTCATCCATATCTTCTGAAGGATAATTCATTAATTCACGCAAATGATTCATTGCCGCTTCATTTAATGCCATACGAGCACGAATTTCATCATTATCATAAGGTAAATCTTGGCTTAGTCCTTTTGTCAGAATAGGCAGAGCAATACTGGCAATTAATAAAGAACACAAAATTACGCCCATAGATAAGAAGATTGCTAAATCACGATTTGGGAATAATGTGTTATCCGGCATTAACAAAGGTAGCGTTAAAATACCCGCTAATGTAATTGCACCACGTACACCTGCGGTTGCCATAATCGCCATCATGCGAATATGTAAAACATCCGCTTCTTTACCACGGCGACGATTTTGGAATACCGTCAAGGTCATTGAAATCCACACCCAACTAAAACGCAAAATCGCCAAGGCAACTGTAATTACGATCACATAAACAAACAGCATCCATGGATGGCTTGCTCCCGCTTCAGCTGCAACTTGTGGCATATTTCTCCACATTGCAGGAAGCTGTTCACCTAACAGGATAAAAATCATCCCATTTAAAGCTGTTTGAACAGTATCCCACACCGCTTTACTTTGCATACGAGTTGCAGCCTGCATACGACCAGCAATTTTTTCATAGTGCATGGCAATTCCCGCCACAACCGCAGCAAGAATACCCGAAACATGCAAATGTTCAGCCAATAAGTAAGCACTAAATGGCATTAATAAGCTGATCAGTATCTGAATCGAAGGCTCTTCACCCGTGCGTTTAACCAAAAATTGGTTTAACCAACCAATGATCCACGCCACCAGCAAACCAATTAAGATCCCACCAAATGCAACTAATACAAATTCACCCGCAGCGGACGCTAATGAGAATGTCCCTGTTAAAGCAGCGGTAACCGCAAAGCTAAAACAGACCAAGCCCGTAGCATCATTCAGTAATGACTCACCTTCAAGAATATGTGCCATCCGTGAAGGAAGCGGCGAGTTGACTGTCATTGCAGAAACAGAAACAGGGTCTGTTGGTGATAGAATCGCAGCAAGTGCAAAAGCAACCGCTAAAGAGATTGCTGGAATTAACCAGTGAATAAAAAAGCCCATTCCGATCACGGTAACAACAACCAAACCAATCGCCAATGACATAATAGGTTTGATTTCTTGGAATAATGCCTCTTTTGGAATACGCCAACCATCTAAGAATAATAATGGTGGAATAAACAAAAATAGGAAAAGATGCGGTTCAAATTCGACATCAAATCCAAAAATAGATAACCCTGCACCCAGAGCTATCTGTATAATAGGTAAAGGAATAACATCCTTAAATAGCCGTGAGAGAAAAACACTCACAATAACGGCTAATAGAAATACTAAGACAAGCGTCACAACTGACATGGATTTGCTCCAATATTAAACTAAGCAATAAATTATCAGCCATGAAGTAAATAGATAAATTGAATCAAAGTAAAGTGGCGATTTATTATAAAAATGAAAAAAACTTATTTTCAGAAAAGTTCTATGTGAATCATTCTATTACAGAATAACTTCAAACATAATCCAAATGTGATAAGTTGGATTTTATCTTCATAATAATTAATAAGTTATTCTAATTTCAGCTATAAATACCTAATTGAAGATTAATTTTATCTATTTACCTGCTTATACACATTTTATTATTAGCAAAAATAACTAGGCTGCTTCTTTATTTAATAGGGAAAAATAGCTAATAATATTTAATCTCTCTCTATTTCTACCTTATCATCATGGTCGTTCAAGAATACGAGCTCCCGGCCCTCTGCGCCCTAAAATATCATCTGGATTACGTAATGGACATTCGCTAAGCGATAAACAGCCACAACCAATGCAGTGATCTAGCTCGTTGCGTAAACGCGTTAATTGTCTAATTCTTTTATCTAATGAAACCTTCCATTCGGTTGACATCTCCTTCCATTGTTCAGAAGTTAGCTTACTATTTGCAGGAAATTTACCTAATGCATCTTGCACTTCTTTTAAAGGTATCCCTGTACTTTGTGCTACCTTAATAATAGCAATATAGCGCAGAACAACAGCAGGGAAACGCCTTTGATTACCTTGCGTTCGGGTACTTTGTATTAACCCTTTTGATTCATAAAAATGAATCGTTGAAACAGGAACACCAGAACGTTTTGCCACTTCCCCTACAGTCAAAGCCCTTGAAAAATCTATTTTATTGACTTCCTTTTCCTCATTTTTTATCGACTTTGTGTCTTTGCTCATCATTTTTATCCACCATTACTTGACCTCAACTTAACTTGAGGTTTTATAGTGCCAACCTCAAAGTTTGTCAAATGAGATTATGCATTTGGTTTCCTGTATGTGGTGACAATATTTCCTTGTCAGCATGCAGACTTACTTAGTTTGAAGGAGATGGCTATGCCACTGGTAATCGCCAAAATTTTAGAAAGTCGCACATTATGGCTTATTGCTCGAATTCTTATCCTTGTCTTATTTGTCTCTTCTGGCTTGGCAAAAATTTTTGATTATGAAAACAGCCTTGCAGAAATGCGTGCAGCCGGATTGCATCCTGATTGGTTTTTCAATATTGCATCCGCCTTTGTCATGTTGGCTGGGTCATTTTTAGTATTATTTAATCGCTTATTATGGCTTGGTAGCACTGCGCTTGCCGTTTTCTTATTTCTCACCATTGTCGTCGTACATACTTTTTGGAATTACAGCGGTGAAGAAGCCAAAATCGCTCTATTTTGGGCTATCGAACATATCTCAGTTATTGGTGGATTAGTAGCTATCGCGATTGCAGGGCATTTTCGTGATCTTTATTACACACAAAAAATATAAAAATTGTAGGAACAATAATGAATAAAAAATTCATCATCTCGTTATGCGCTATCTTTGTCATCACAGGCGGTACTACCGTTATTTATCGCTCTTATGCGCAAGATGACAAAGAACAGCAAGCGGCCTATCAATATCCACCCGTTAAAGTTGCTGTAGCACCCGTCACCGAAGAGAGCGCACCACGTACTTTTTATGGTGTTGGCGAACTTGAAGCAGGTAGACAAGTTTTTGTTGCGGCAGAAACCAATGGGCGTATTACCCAGATTGATTTTGAATCTGGTCAAACAATTAAAAAAGGGCAATTACTTGTTCAACTCAATGACGCTGTTGAACAAGCTGACTTAGCGCGTTATCAAGCTCAACTGCGAAATGCAACACGTTTACACAATAGAACAACGACTCTTGCCAATAAACATTTGGTTGCTGAAGCTCAAGTTGATAGCACCCGCGCAGAGCGTGATATTGCTCAAGGACTTATTCGGCAAACTCAAGCATTGATTGCACAAAAAGCTATTAGAGCACCTTTTGACGGTATTATCGGCATTCGTCAAGTGCATGAAGGACAATATCTTAATCCAGGAGAAGCCATTGCTAGCCTTGTCGATACGCAAACATTGAAGTTAAATTTTTCACTTGATGAGCAAGCTTCACCAGAATTGCATATTGGGCAGCTGGTGGATATCAAAGTGGATGCTTATCCCACAAAAACCTTCCCCGCTCGCATTAATGCTATTGACCCAATTGTAGGAAAATCACGAACGATCCAATTGCAAGCCACACTGGAAAATAGTGATGGCGAATTAAAAGCTGGCATGTATGCCAATGTGAATGTAATCCGACAAACCAATAATCAAGTCCTCACAATCCCTGAAACTGCGGTGACTTATACCGCTTATGGCGACACTGTATTTATTGCTGAAGGTTCAGAGAACGCAATGACTGCCAAACAAATTTCCGTAAAAGTGGGTCAACGCTGGGCCGGTAAAGTGGAAATCGAGCAAGGTCTGAAACTTGGGGAAAAAGTCATCACATCGGGTCAATTACGGCTTAATAATGGCTCGCCAATTACTTTGGTTGAACAAGACACTTTAGCCAATTCACCAAAGGCTAGCGCACAAGATTCATAAGGAATAATGCAATGAAGTTTACAGATATTTTTGTGCGTCGCCCAGTGTTAGCACTGGTGGTCAGCTCTTTGATTGTTCTTATTGGATTATTTGCATTAAGTAAGCTCCCTATTCGTCAATATCCGCAATTAGAAAGCTCAACAATAACCATTAGCACCCAATATCCCGGTGCATCAGCAACACTAATGCAAGGCTTTGTCACACAGCCAATTGCACAAGCAGTATCCTCTGTTGAAGGTGTCGATTATTTATCATCCTCTTCTGTGCAAGGCAGCAGTTTAGTAATTGTCCGTATGGAATTAAACCGTGATTCAACACAAGCCCTTACACAAGTTATGGCCAAAGTTAATCAAGTTCGCTATAAACTGCCTAAAGAAGCTTATGATCCCGTAATTGAACTCTCTTCGGGTGAATCCACTGCTGTGGCCTATATTGGTTTTTCCAGTACAACACTGTCGATACCCGCACTCACTGATTACTTATCTCGCGTCGTAGAACCGATGTATTCCACAATTGATGGTGTCGCAAAAGTCCAAGTTTTTGGTGGGCAACAGCTCGCCATGCGTTTATGGCTAGATGCCGATAAACTTGCAGGCCGAGGGCTTACAGCAGCAGATGTTGCACAAGCTGTACGCCAAAATAATTACCAAGCAGCACCCGGAAAAGTGAAAGGTGAATATGTTATTTCGAATGTTTACGTAAATACTGATCTTACCAATGTGGCTGAATTCCAAGACTTGGTGATACGCAATGATGGTAATGGATTAGTCCGTTTACGCGATGTTGGGACAATTGAACTTGGTGCCGCTTCAACTGAAACCAGTGGCTTGATGAATGGTGAACCGGCTATCTATTTAGGCTTATTTGCCACTCCAACAGGTAACCCATTAGTCATTGTTGATGGGATGAAAAAGCTCATGCCAGATATTATTAAAACATTGCCACCCAATGTGAAAGTGGAAATGGCATTTGAAACTTCTCGTTTTATCAAAGCTTCAATTGACCAAGTATTCCATACGCTAATAGAAGCCTTATTAATTGTCATTGCAGTCATTTACCTGTGCTTAGGCTCTATTCGTAGTGTCATTATTCCTATTTTAGCCATTCCACTCTCCATGTTAGGTGCCGCTGCGCTAATGATGGCATTTGGTTTTAGTATTAATTTATTAACGCTTTTAGCCATGGTATTAGCGATTGGTTTGGTGGTTGATGATGCCATTGTTGTCGTAGAAAACGTTCACCGCCATATTGAAGAAGGGAAATCACCAATATTGGCAGCATTAATCGGTGCGCGTGAAGTTGCAGGCCCCGTTATTGCAATGACAATTACCTTAGCTGCTGTTTACGCGCCTATTGGCTTAATGTCTGGTTTAACTGGTGCTTTATTTAAGGAATTTGCCCTAACATTAGCAGGAGCCGTTGTTGTTTCAGGCATTGTCGCCCTGACGTTATCACCGGTGATGAGCTCATTTATGTTGAACTCACAACAAAATGAAGGTCGAATGGCGCATATGGCGGAAAATTTCTTCAATCGCCTTGCTAGCTATTACACTATTGGGCTTAATTTTTCGCTAAAAAACCGGTGGATTACAGGTATTATTGCCATAGCAGTTTTTATTAGCCTACCTTTGTTATATCAATCAGCGCCTCGCGAATTAGCCCCCGTAGAAGATCAATCTGCGATTTTAACTGCAATAAAATCACCACAACATGCCAATCTTGAGTATGTAGAACGCTTTTCTCGTAAATTGCATGACGTGATGATGACCCTACCAGAAACTGAAAGTACATGGATTATTAATGGTACAGATGGTACTTCTTCCAGCTTTGGTGGAAGTAATTTAACTTCGTGGGAACAGCGAGAAAGACCGGCATCTCTTATCCAATCAGATTTACAAGGACGAGTTGGGGATGTTGAAGGGAATAGTATCTTTGTATTTCAGCTACCAGCACTCCCGGGGTCAACAGGCGGTTTACCCATTCAAATGGTTCTTAGAAGCCCGCAAGGCTACCCTGTGCTGTATAAAACAATGGAAGAGATCAAACAGCAAGCTCGTGAAAGTGGCTTATTTATGGTTGTTGATAGCGATTTAGATTATAACAACCCTGTTGTTGAGGTAAAAGTGAATCGCTCAAAAGCCAATAGCCTTGGTATTAGTATGCAAGATATTGGTGAATCACTGAATTTATTAGTGGGCGAAAACTACATTAACCGTTTTGGAATGGAAGGTCGCTCTTATGATGTGATCCCTCAAAGTATGCGAAGCCAGCGCCTCACACCAGATACACTTTCTCGGCATCATGTTAAAACGCAAAGTGGTGCGATGATCCCACTCTCCACCGTGGTAGATATCCAAACTGAAATTGAACCCAATAAACTTTCACAGTTTAATCAACAAAACGCTGCAACCTTCCAAGCAATTCCTGCACCAGGGGTTACATTAGGTCAAGCGGTTGAATATTTAGATGCATTAGCAAAAGAATTGCCGGCAGGATTTAGCCATGACTGGCAGTCTGATTCTCGTCAATATCAGCAAGAAGGGAATACGCTCGCTTTCGCATTTATGGCTGCACTTATCATCATTTATCTTGTTCTGGCAGCTCAATATGAAAGCTTAGTTGATCCGCTCATAATTTTAATCACCGTGCCATTATCTATCTGTGGCGCATTAATTCCTCTCGCCTTAGGGTATGCCACGCTCAATATTTATACACAAATTGGCTTAGTCACATTGATTGGCTTGATCAGTAAGCATGGCATCTTGATGGTCGAATTTGCCAATGAATTACAAGCTCATGAGAATTTAAACAAACGTGAAGCCATCTTAAAAGCAGCACAAATTCGTCTACGCCCAATTTTGATGACGACTGCGGCGATGGTCATCGGGTTAGTGCCACTATTATTTGCTACAGGTGCCGGAGCAAATAGTCGCTTTGGCTTAGGTCTAGTCATTGTCACAGGTATGTTAGTGGGTACGTTATTCACCCTGTTTATCTTACCAACCATTTATTCACTCCTTGCCCGTAACCACAGTGCTACCACCCTAACGCCTCGCCGTTATGAACTTGCAGAAGCTGAACGTTTACTCAAAAAAGATGAGGAAAAAGCCTAATGAATAGAACTATATCTCGCCATCAACCTAAAAATAATAATGAAGTTCAAAGTGATGAGGTTAATCCAATGAATAATAGCATTGCATTATTAATGATCTACCATGGCCTGCCAAAGACAAATAAGAAGCCCGCTTCGATCAAGGAAGCCTAGAGATTTAAGATAGTGCCAAGAAAAACGGCCAATCAACCTATTATTTATAGGATGTTGGCCATTAAATTTCATTTTAAATCAATTTATTACATTACTCTTTATGAAGAATTACTTCTCACCTTCATACAAAATGAAAACGAGATTGCCTTCTTTAATCACTTGCGGATTTCCGGGTAAAGATGACAATACTGCTTTTTGCGTTCCTTCTACCACAATAGCAACATCTTGATAATTATGATCCGCTAAAAGCGTTGGCAGTTGATCCAAGGAATAAAAACGATTGGCTGCATCTGCATAGCCTAAGCCATATTCAAGTTCGCCCTTTTGATGTAGCATATTAATATCACTACGCTTTAATACCCATGCTAAGGCTGTACCTAATCCCACATTGTTGGTCAATAAATACCTTTTATCCGATAGCTGAGCGCGGTATTTTTCAACTAATTGTTGGGGCGTATTATTGCTCATAATTTTATTGGGGATCACATGACCTACCGTCAGGCTTAATCCCAATGTACAAGCTGCAGCTAATGCCCAGAAACGGCGATTAAATGAAATAATGCCAATCAAAGCCCAAAAAAGAAATGCGCCAGAGGCGAGTAATCTCTTATTATCTTCATCAATCTGGTAAATCGTTAAATTTTGAAAGTGGTTGGATAAAAATATGCCACCCGCTAACAATAAACCAATAATTGTGTTAATTGCTGCGTTCAGACGGATTGCACCCACCTGTTTTTGTTGCAAAATTTTATCTATATATGACGCCATTAAAATAGCAATTGGCGCAATGCACGGCAAAAGATAGGTCAGTAACTTACCTTTCGTGATACTGAAGAAGATAAATGGTACTAAAAACCATAATAAAAAATAGACATGCTGGCCTTTTTGGCGAAAACCATTCATTAATGATGCAAATAAATAGCCCAACCAAGGTAATACTGCCGCAATCAATATTGGAATATAAAACCAGAAAGGTGAGCGATTTTGAGCATTCTCGGCCATAAAGCGTTGAATATGTTCGACCCAAAAAAGTAACGCCAATAATCAGGTTCGCGGCTAGCAACAATCAAACCCCAAGGAAGGCAGATAACAAACATGGTAAACAGTGAGACAAAGGAGAAGCAGAAAACCTCTTTGAATTGTTTATAGTAAATAGAGCTAAAAAAAACAAT
This sequence comes from Providencia sneebia DSM 19967, assembly GCF_000314895.2. Lineage (GTDB taxonomy): Bacteria > Pseudomonadota > Gammaproteobacteria > Enterobacterales > Enterobacteriaceae > Providencia > Providencia sneebia. Next base: position 3,795,944 of record NZ_CM001773.1, read on the forward strand.
CAAAGCAGGTAATACCAATACCAAAAAACCTTTTGTCATCACGCCAAGGCCACCTGCAACCCCAAGCAAAATAAAGGCGAGCAATTTTTGTGAGAAATCTTTAGTGGTCATTCCCCACTGAAGGAAAAACATCGCCATCGTGACAAACGCCGTGACGATAGGATCGAGGACATTATAAGTACCAATGGCAAATACCATTAGCATAGAAAGGTAAATCAAAGCTGCATTAAAGGCGACGTTGTGTTTTTTCCATGCCATTTTAGCGCTAAGGTAGATAAATAATGCACTAACTAGTGTACTAAAAACCACACCAAGTCGAACTGAAACATTATTTTCGCCGAAAAGCATTTGGAAAAAAGCGTTTACCCAATACCCAAAAATAGGTTTTTCAAAATAACGGATATCGAGAAGCTCAGGAACGCTCCAGTTATAGCTTAAGATCAATTCGCGGCTTATCTCAGCATACCGAAGCTCATCAGGTTGCCAAAGCAGTCGTCCATTCAGGGGAATAAAATATGTGACTAACACAAAACCGAATAACAAAAACCATTTAAAATAGGCAACCTTACTATTTGCCATAATCATTTTATATCAACCATATTTTAACTATTGCTCAATAAATAGATGCTGAATTGTATCAATTTGATTTATCACGTTAATACAATCATCTCTTGATAATAAATCGCCCTATTATCGTTTCATCAGATAAACCCTTTATAAACAAATAATAAATTCATTCTTTAATAAAGTTATTATCCCCAAAAAATTTCTTATAAATTAAGGCGATATCAAAATGTAAACATAAAATTCCTTGCGACATTAAGACTAACTATCCCAAAAATAGTTCATGTAAAATAAATCACTTAATGAAAAATAGAAAAATCTTACCAATAATTAAGATTCAGAAATAAAAAGATCTTATAACTCCATATAGATAATAAAAAGTTTATTGGTCATAATTTTAGGTAAAATTGTATCATAATCAATAAAATATAATATTATGTTTTTCTATACCAATCGCGAAGAAAATAAGGATACCAGCTGTATAAGGTTAGTCAAATGACAAGTGACATATTAAAATATATCACTTGTCGACTTTCAAATTTGTGGATTTAAAGGGTAATCAGTATGTTACTGAGCAGCAACTAATGCTTGTTCAAGATCAGCCAAAATATCATCAATATGCTCAATACCAATAGACAAACGGATCATATCTCGAGAAACACCTGCTTTTGCCAATTCAGCGTCATTTAGTTGACGATGTGTTGTTGAGGCTGGATGGCAAGCAAGGGATTTTGCATCACCAATATTAACCAGTCGAACAATTAAGTTTAGTGCATCAATAAAACGAGATCCTGCTTCCTGCCCACCTTTGATGCCAAATGACATGATACTTGCAGGTGTTCCCTTCATATACTTTTGCGCCAGCGCATGTTCAGGATGATTCGGTAAACCTGCATACTTAACCCAAGCAACTTGAGGATGATTTTCTAAATAATGGGCCACTTTTAATGCATTTTCAGTATGACGTTCCATACGCAATGCTAAAGTTTCCAAGCCTTGTAATATCAAGAAAGCATTAAATGGTGATAATGCAGCACCTGTGCCTCTTAAAGGCCCTACTCGGCAACGAGCAATAAAGGCTGCGGCACCAAAATGTTCAGTGTAGCTTACGCCATGGTAGGCAATATCAGGCTCAACGAGCAAGGAAAAACGCTCAGCGTGCTCCGCCCAAGGAAATTGACCAGAATCGACAACCATACCGCCAATTGATGTACCATGCCCACCAATATATTTAGTTAATGAGTGGATCACAATATCTGCACCATATTCAAACGGGCGGCATAAATATGGCGTTGCAACGGTATTATCCACAATTAATGGTACACCATGGCGATGTGCAACTTCGGCTAATGCCTCAATATCAACAATAAAACCTGCTGGATTAGTAATAGATTCACAAAATACTGCCTTTGTTTTATCATCAATCAATGCTTCTAATGCTGCTAAATCATCATGTTCAGCAAAACGAGTTTCAATTCCTAAACGTGGTAATGCATGAGCTAAGAGGTTATATGTTCCGCCATAAAGTTTGGCAACGGAAACAATATTATCTCCTACTTGGGCTATTGTTTGGATGGCATAGGTTATCGCCGCCATACCGGATGCAACAGCAAGTCCTGCGACACCACCTTCTAAAGCAGCAACACGTTTTTCTAATACATCATTGGTTGGATTCATGATCCGCGAATAAATATTACCTGCCACTTTTAGATCAAACAGATCTGCACCATGCTGTGTATCGTCGAAAGCATAAGAGGTGGTTTGGTAAATAGGGACAGCGACGGCTTTGGTTGTCGGATCTGCTGTGTAACCGGCATGAATCGATAATGTTTCTAATTTCATTTATTATCCTTATTATGATGATAGCGCTCTATTTTTTATGCCGTATTGTTATATCTCTGCGGCTGGTATGAATAGATATAACCTTAGCGCTTCTCCCAGACAACTACCACCACTTGAAATTATTTCATTTAACATGGTTCAGTCGCTACAAAGTCAATCACCGCATTATCTACCAACACGCGTTTTCTCAATATTCCGTCTTTAATCTGCTATAATCTGCTATTTTTTATAACTAAATAATATATAAATATTGGTATTTATTACCCATATTAAATGACTTATTGATGGTTGATAAAATATCGTTAGGAAGTCAATCGTTGGTAATCGAGATGCGTTCAAAACAGCTGGAAAGTCTTACTTAACAGCTGTCTTGAATAGTCAAAAGAGAGAGATGATTAGAGATATACTGGAACTAAAATTTCTGTTGCAATAATCACCACAACTAGCCCAACTAAGACCGGTACTGAGGTTCGTTTAACAACTTCAAATGGGGAAATTTTCGCCATACCGGAAACGGCAACAACAACACCTGACACCGGCGATAAAGTCCGTCCTAAGTTAGATGCTTGTAACATTGGAATGACCAAATAAGCCGGGTTTACGCCCATTTGTTTCGCAAGGTGTGGAATAAGTTCAACGAACGCATAAAACGGCGCATTCCCAGAACCTGTGGTCATTGCAGCCAACATGGTAATAATGACCAGTGCGACCATCATCACTATTGCACCAGAACCAAATGATTGAGCTAAATCAATCAGGCCTCTGATAAAGCCTATAGTACTTAGCCCTTGAGCAAATATACCTGCGGCAACTAACAGCATAACGACTGTCGCAAAGGCATCCGCCATTCCTCTATAACAAACATCTAAACCTGAATAAACATGCTTAGCACTAAAGCTACGTAGAAATTCAATGACTGCGGCAAGAATAATACAGCCTACAATAATGGTGACAATATGTAATTCTGGTGCCCATTTACCATCAAATACCAACACACCAATAATTGGCGTAAAAGGTAAAATGGCATAGAAACTCGGCGCATGCGTTTTGATTTCATTCACATCCAACATTTCTAATTTCACGTGCTCTTTTCTATCAAGATAACGTTGCCAAAAGAAATGCGCTATAGACATAGCCACAATAGCGGCAATAGAGATAGGCAGGGTGGTTTTAAAAGCAAAATCAATCAGCGGCATTTCGGCGGCTTGAGCAGCTAAAATCACATCACCCGATGTTGGTGCTAAAATAATAGCCGCAGGTGAAGCACAGATAGCAGCCGCTGCACCACGGCTTATCCCAACATTCACCATAACGGGGAATAAGGTTGCCATGAGTAGCACGCCTAATCCTGTCGCAGAAGAGACGGCAAGGGACATCAAACAAGCAACAATATAAGCAGCTACCATCAATAAATAAGGAGAGTTGATCATTTTTAAAGGTTTAGATGCAATTTTTACCACAACATCATTCGCCCCAATGTGAGTCATATAAGAAGCAAACCCACATAACACCATGATCATCATGCCAAGATCGCCACCGCGGCTCATCAGCAAGAATTTAATATATTCTAAAATATCAGTTGTACGCCAACCTGTTGGTTTAACAGATTCGGGTAAGATATTTTTCCCCATCATGACACTGATAATTAAAAGTAAAATACCGCCAGTCAACAGCACCCCAGTTGCCGAATAACCTTTGATAATATAACGCCCGACGCCAATCGCAACAATGACGCCGATTAAGAGTTCGATCATGTATATCTCCTGCCTGTTCCATTTTTTAATATTATTAACGCGTACTCTGCCCAAAACATACGCAAAACTTACTGATGTTGATCATATCTGGGTTAAGAAAATAGCTCTATATTGCCGATAAACGTCATACTTCGATGGATATTATTCTTAATCACACTTAACTCATCATTTAATGATTTAAAGCGTGATATCTATAGGTGAATGCATGACATTATTGGTCAGGTAATATAAAGGCTATTTTATCAATTTCAGAGGTTTTTTTGATAGACAAGACTAAAAAATGATTACGTCAAAAAAAACATCCTATGAACAATGAAATAGGATAAAAAGCGAACAATTAGCGAAACTGCTCAAAAATCATATCACCGGAGAATCCACGGTACTGTAAATAACGAATTTGCTTATTTTTTTCTTTAAAATCAGTCGGAATATCATCACCGAATTTTTTGCTGCGTACTTCCACAGCAAGTTCAAACCAATCTATCTCAAGATTTTCCATCTCGGCATCAATAAGTGAAGATAAGAAACCTTTTTGTCTTAGTTCCTGTTTTATTCTCAGTGGCCCATAGCCCTTACGGATATAGCTTTGTGTTAAAAGCATTAATACGCGATTATCATCTAGAAAATGTTGATCTTGTAGCTTCCCTAATACGAGCTCAATTAATTGCTCATCAATAATTCCAGCATTTTTTTCATACATACGACGTTTCATACGTGCCTGTAACTCTGCCGTGCCATAATCACGTCGAGAAAGCATAAATAAAGCATATTGATAAAGTTCTGATTCATTCATGTAAACTATTCATCACCTAATAACTCATTAAATTAAAAGAAGTTTTATTCATAATATTCTGAACGATACATATTTCATTTATATTAATGAATATGCACCAATTTAAAATCCAGTAAGTACCAAGCACTAATACAAATAATAGTACAAATAAATGTTGAAACTCAAAACCCATTCTCTAGCGTAAATTAGCCACCATTGATACTAGCGATTAAAGGCTCACTCAGGCACAATAACTTTATAACTAAATACAATATAGGTAACAAAATGGCCGATTTAACCAAAGCGCAGAAAGAATATGTTGATGAGCTCGCCATGGAACGTGTTTATGACATGAATAATGACGATGTGTTGATTGATGCTCTCGAAAAGAAAGTGCATGAGATGGAAGATCATTTAAAAGCTTACTTCCATGAACGTGTCCGTTTTCACCAAAACAATCCAAAATAATATTGATTGCATGCCTAACATTAATTCTTAATGGTGGCATGCAATCAATCCTCACATCAAGACGACCTATTACTTATTTAAAAATAGATATGCCATTTTGCGCACATCATCCCTGACTATGAACTCTTTAAAATCGTTCATTTTTACACCAAAGCATTCGGCAACAAGAAAGCATTCATAGCATTAATTCTTATTCAAAAAAATTCAACATATTTTATGGGTAGATTATTTTTCAAGCATCCAATAAACTCTTTTTTGTATAATCATTATTCAACAAAACGAACAATTACGATAATTGTATAAAAACAAGCCAATCGTTTGATTAAAAAACAATCAAAATAACCATGTAATAACTAGATGTATAGTTTGTTTTTTATTCGAATTTGACTTAATCTCAGATTATCACCATCACAATTGATTATATAAATTTATAAATAACATTTGTTATTAAAATTTAATTTAAAAAAATACACTATAAAACAATTAATTACAATCCATCACTTTTATTCATAATAAAACACAGTAATTTAGCTAAATTCAGTCTGATAAAAGTAGCTCCTCAAAAATTATTCTGCTACTATTCGCTCGATTTTTGTTCAGAGAAACTAGGAGAAGCAAATGCCCTCTCGAACGATGAGGACAAAAGCCGTCTTCGTTTTCTTACTATTATTTATATTTTCAGGTTTGAGTTTTGGCTCAACCAGCACCAGTACGACGATAAAGAAAGAGTATTCTCTCAAGGCCGCGCAGGGCTCAAATCAGGCCAAAACGTCCCTGCCTGATTTACGAAAATACCCTTCAGGTGCACCACGTAAGAAAGCGTTTTTAAAAACGGTTGTCCCAGTGATTGAAAAGGTCAATCAAGAAATAATGGCAGAACGTGAGTGGTTACTCTCAGTTCGCGCTAATAAAAAATGGAGTGCTCAAGAATCACGCCGCCTAGCACAAATTTGTCAAAGCTACGGCATGAACTGCGCTAACCCAAAACAAGTTAAGTGGGATAAGTTATTGAGCCGCGTTGATATTATGCCAACACATTTAGTTGCGACCCAAGCTGCAACCGAATCAGGTTGGGGAACATCAAAACTGGCACTGCAAAATGGCAATTTGTTTGGGATGAGATGCGGAAGAGGCTGCCAAATTAAGCAAGGCAAAATTAAAGGCTACTCTGCATATGATTCAGTTGAAGAAACTGTGTCAGCTTACATGAAAAACATGAATACCCATAATGCCTACGAATCACTTCGTTCTTCACGGGCAAAACAGCGTCAATCGAAAGATGAGTTAGATACAACAAAGCTTATCAACGATATGAAAGGATATTCACAATTAGGTTCACATTATAATCGTTATCTACAAGAGATGTACTCGAGCAATGAAAAATTGATTACACAAGCTCAAAAAACAGTATCTACTCGCAGCTAATTTATTATTAATATCACTAGGTAAACCCTCTAAAAAAATCCACTTTTCTATAAAGTGGATTTTTTCTTATTGCATCAAAATTGATTATAAATATGATGTTCATTATTCTTTTTACTATACTCGCTATACTTCAAATTAGCGTGTAACTGGTAATGCACTCTTATCCTAAATTCGTGTTTTTATGGATAAAGCAATATTTACCAAAGTCACTAATTTGAGCTATTTTAATGTATATAATAAATAACAATTTGAGTCTTATATGAATTTCTTCTCATTTGAGTTTCTTGGCTCTTTTTTAATATTTTTCATTATTTATTGGGCTTGCCAACCTAGTGCAAAACTCCAAAATGGATTACTTATCACCGCCAGCTATTTTTTTGTTTATTCATTTAATCCTGATTTCGCCTACATTTTATTCGGCTACACCCTTTTTATTTATTTCCTAACTAATTGGGTTTCGAATTGGTTATCAACAAAATGGGTTTTTACCTTACTTGCCATTGGTATTATTAGTTGCTTTACCGCCTTTAAATATTATTCTTTCTTCCAAGAAACGCTCCAACAAACATTCGATAAATTTGGATTAAGTGTCGGATTGCCAATTATTGAATTGTTGGCACCTCTTGGATTATCTTTCTATGCATTCCATTCTGTCAGTTATACCGTTTCAGTGTGCCGAAAAGAGATCCCTAAAGCCGACTTTTTTGATGTTGCTCTCTACCTGAGTTTCTTTCCAAGTATTGTTGCAGGCCCCATCAATCGTGCAAAAAACTTTATGCCGCAAATCCAAGCGGAAAGCCGAACAATATTAGATTCAAGACGAGCCATCTTGCTCATCTCTTTAGCCCTAGTAAAACTTTTTCTATTTAGTTCTTATTTATCTGAAAATTTTGTCAACCCTGTGTTTGATGCACCAGCGGGCTTCAGTGCCGGAGATATTTTAGTTGCGACTTACGCTTATGCGTGGAATATCTACTTCAACTTTTCAGGTTATACTAACTTAGTCACTGGCATCGCATTATTATTAGGTTTTCGCGTTCCTATTAACTTTAATGCGCCTTATTTAGCGGCAAATTTAAAAGAGTTTTGGGGTCGCTGGCATATCAGCTTATCAACATTTATTCGGGATTATATTTACATTCCACTTGGCGGAAATCGTAAAGGTTTTAGCCGTATGAATCTAAATGTCTTCTTAGCAATGGTTATTTCTGGTTTATGGCATGGTGCTGCCATGACATTTATTGTTTGGGGCGCTATTCATGGGTTAGGCATTGTATTACTGAATTTGAAAAACTACAGTTTAGAAAAGTTGGGTTGGACAAAGAAAATACTTCCCCCTGCCGTTTCAACTTTACTTGCCCGTATTATGACATTCCACTTTGTCTGTTTTGCGTGGATATTTTTCCGTAGCCAAACTTTTGATGATGCACTCACCATGATATCGCTAATTGCAGCCCCTGGTTTTATGGCTTCTATTTCAGCGAGCTTAGGATTATTAATTGCATTTTGGGTATTATTGTTGAGCTATCCCTATTTTGTTCAGTCATATCATTATATTGCTAAGAAATATCAAGATATTGCTTGGTATTATTACCCTATTCCACTTGCCATCATTTTAACTATTATGTTTATGCTTTCACCTTCGGGAATGCCGGGATTTATTTATGCTAACTTCTGAGTTGAAAAAAAATCTCATCAAAGCCGGGCAAGTGCTATTTATTGTTTTTGTCGCAGGTCTACTATTAATCTGGCTAAACCAAAGTTCATTAGAGCGCTTTTGGCAGCAAAAATATCATCGCGATACGCCGTGGTCGGCCATGTCAGGTAATCCCATCTGGGATTATGGCGCTTATTTAAATGACGGAGTTCAAGCAGCAGGTAGCTCTTTTCTCTATCATGCCTCTGGGCAACAAGCATTAGAAGCCAAGCAAAATGAGGCTCTAGCTCAAAATAATAATGAAAAACAGAGTTTTCCTGAAGGTTATCAAGTTGGATTACATTTTATAAATGGCTATATTTACCCGGCAAAATCGCTTTCTATCACCTTTCCTGAGCGCCTTAAACGTCAGCCATCTCAAGGTTTACTTAAAAATGTAACTTTACTTCCCGAAAAAATGTCATCTTCAGCACCAATTATTCCTAAGGAGATCGCTCAGTTGAAAAAAGGGGAAGAAGTCTTGTTTGCTGGCGACTCAATGATGCAGGGCGTCGCACCACATGTAAAAAACATGCTATTAAAAAAATATAATATCAATAGCATTAATCTTAGCAAACAAAGTACTGGCTTAGCCTATCCCCGCTTTTTTAATTGGCCAAAAACGATAGCGAATACCTTGGATAATAACCCAAATATTAAAGTACTAGTTGTATTCCTAGGGCCAAATGATCCATGGGATATGCCAGGCGATAGCGGCTATAAATATGTTAAATTCAAAAGCGGATCGTGGGAACAGATGTATCGTTCACGCATTAATGATATATTAACCGTTGCTCGACAACACAATGTCGATGTTATTTGGGTCGGTCCACCTAACATGCGTAAAGCAACTCTATCAGATGGTATGCAGTTCTTAAGAGGACTTTACCAATCCGAAGTTGAAAATAATGGTGAAATCTATTTTTCAGTCAATGATGTCTTTAAGTACAAAGACAACACCTATTCTGATTATTTCGGTGATGATAGCAGCAAAATTAAGCTAAGAAGTGGTGATGGGATCCATTTCAGCCCCAAAGGACAATTGGCGATTGCTGAAAAAGTATTTTCATTAATCCATTTTGAAGAAGCACAAGAAGAAAAGGTCTCTCATGACACCGAAAAAGTCGCGTCGAATTAAACCTAGAATTGCTATAGCAAGCATGGTGGCATTGCTATCTCTTAGCCTATTATCTTGCCAACACGGTGCGGACAAGAAAACGAGCTCGCAAAAAAAAGATACTTTTCCACAAGTCAGTATTCAGGGGCAACTCACCAACAATGGTGAACCTAATCTTAGCCGACTAGCCAGTAAGCTAAAACAAAGCGATCAACAAGTCCATATTGTTCAGATTGGTGATTCCCATACTGCTGCTGACTTTTTCAGTGGGCATTTACGGGACTTATTCCAAAAGGAATATGGCAATGCCGGAGCTGGGTTTGTTCCTGCTATTTCTGTACCGGGACAACGTACCGCAACCATTAATCGCAAAAGTGATAAAAAACAGTGGGAACTGTTTAGCAGCCGTAAAGATGAGCGATTTGATTACCCGTTAGGTGGAATAATTGCACAACCAATGACGACTTCAAGTTCAGTGGAGTTGCTGCCTTTACAAACTGCAAATGACACCTATCAGCTACAAGCGCTCTACCAAGCTTCGAGTAATAGCAGCCAGCTCAGCGTTTCTCCTTCATCATCAGCAATCACTTTGCCAGCAACCGGAAACTCTTGGTTTTTTTCTTCACCCGTAACAACCCAGCTTCCTGCTAATATTTTCATCAATAGCAGTAATAATCTCAAAATTGGTGGCTGGTTATTGCGCTCAAATAAACCCGGTGTAATGTTGTCAGCAATCGGCATTAATGGTGCGACCATTAATATGCTTGATAAATGGCAAGCCCAGTGGAGTGAAACGCTAGCGCAAATGTCGCCTGATATGGTGATATTGGCTTATGGCACTAATGAAGCGTTTAACGATAATCTTGATTTAGATGCGTATCAGCAAAACTTGCGCCAGAAGATCCGCCTGCTTCGCCAACAAATGCCAGAAAGTGTTATTTTGCTAGTTGGCCCAAATGATTCAATTAAATTTAAAAATGCAGCTAGTTGCCAAGCTCAAATGCCAGTGCATTTATCAAATGTCATTCAAATTCAAAAAACGGTAGCAGCACAAGAGCATGCGCTATTTTGGGATTGGCAAGCCTTTATGGGCGGTCCATGTTCCATTCGTTCTTGGGCAGTACAAGATCTCGCTCGCCCAGATAATGTACATTTATCCGCAGACGGCTATAAGAAAAGTGCCCAAGGCCTTTATAATCAGCTGAATCAACTTATTCATTAATCTAAAAAAATGGCGAGAAAGTCCTCGCCATTTTTTTTCTTGATAACCTTATAAAAACATAAAGAAAACCATACCAACAATAGCCCCTGTTGTTCCCAGAATAGTTTCCATCACGGTCCAAGTTTTCAAGGTCTGTGCTTCTGTGGCACCTGTAAATTTACCGTATAGCCAAAAACCGGAATCATTAACATGGCTAAGAATGATTGAACCACCAGAAATACATGTCGCTAAAGCAGCTAACTGCGCTCCGTTGTAACCTAATTCACCAATAACCGGAAGCACCAACCCAACTGTTGTTAAACAGGCTACCGTTGCAGAGCCCTGAATGACCCTCACAGCACCTGCTAGCACAAAACATGCTACCGCAATAGGTAAACCAGCACCAATAAGAGCATCTCCGAGAGCAGGCCCTACACCTGAATCTACAAGGATTTGTTTAAATACCCCACCCGCACCTGTCACTAATAAGATAATCCCAGCAGGTTGGATCGCCGCTGAGCACACCTCCATCACTTTTTCTTTGCTCATGCCATAGCGAAAGCCAAGACCATAAATAGCAACTAAACAAGCAATTAATAATGCTGTAAATGGGTGACCAATAAATTCTAACCAATGTTCAAGCGTTGAAGCAGGCTCGACAAAATGGGTTCCAATCGTCTTTAAACCAACCAGCACTAATGGGAATAAAACTAAGCACAAGCTAAATCCAAAACTTGGCATTTTACCCTGTTCTTTAGCAGGTGGCTGATAATCATTTGGGATATCAATAGTAACGTGCTTACTAATAAAACTACCAAATAATGGCCCTGCTAAAATCATACCTGGAATTGCTGCACATAGGCCAATCAAGATCATCCAACCATAATCAGCTCCCATCTGTGAGGCGACTAGCATTGGAGTAGGACCAGGTAATAGGAATGCCGCTGCTGCTGCAACACCAGCAAACAGAGGAATAGCCATTCGAACAACATTGTGCCCAGTACGATTAGCAACAGCAAATACAACACCAATTAACAGAACAACGGCAACATCAAAAAATAGGGGAAGAGCACAAATTAGCCCTGCAATCCCAACGGCATAGTGAGCTCGTTTTTCACCAAACAAATTTAACAACTTGCTAGCGACTTGGTCTAATGCACCCGTTTCATGTAAGATCTTGCCAAACATCGCCCCTAAAGCCACCACAATGGCTAAAAAGCCCAGTGTTCCAGCCATACCTTTTTGCATTGTCTCGGTAATATCTTGAATTGGCATGCCAGAGAAAAGCCCTGCACCAATTGATACAATCATTAAGGCAATAAACGCATGTAAACGGGCATACATGACAAGAAATAACAGCAGCACCACAGAACCTACAGCGGTAAGAACCAATGTTAGTGTGCTGAGTGTTTCAACCGTTGTATTCATGAATTCTCCCCAGAGACAATTCGCTCAATAGTCAGACACGTATTTTCTATCACTTCATCAAGGGATGGACGAATATCAACCACTAACACATCGGGTTCTGCTGATGTTGGTTCCTGTAGTGTTTGAAATTGTGACAGTAACATTTCAGGTTTAAAGAAGTGACCTTTCCGTGCTTTAAGGCGAGTTTCAATAAGTTCTGCATCACCTTTTAAGTAGATGAAATAGAGGTTTTTATTACCTTCTCTTAATTTATCTCGGTAACTTTTCTTCAATGCAGAACAAACGACGAGTGAAATAGAATTCGTTCTTTGCATGGCAAAAATTGCATCATTAAGTGCAGATAACCAAGGTTGGCGATCTTCATCATTGAGCGCTTGGCCAGAAGCCATTTTAGTTATATTAGCTCTAGGATGAAGAAAGTCCCCATCTAAGAAAGCGGCATTGATTTTTTGTGCGACACCATTGGCGACCACAGATTTACCGCTACCCGATACCCCCATGAGAACAAATGTATAATTTTGTGTTTGGGTATCACTCATAGGAAACTCCTCAGTGTGTAAAATAGATAAAAATCAGTAGGGTTATTCATTAATTAGTTTAAATTTAGCAGTATTCATCGTTAACGTAATGTTACCGGTAACTGTTACCAGTAACATTATCAGCAGCGATTGACTTTTTAGCAATTGACTTTAGGAAGGAAAAAACGGAACTGTGATGCCTATCTCACTTAATAATGCATCACATACAAGGTTAAATACTTTCTCCGAGAAGTAGATCAAAACCTACATCGAATGATGTTTGTGATAATTTGTTACCCGTCATTTTGGCTAATAAAACTTCTGCAGCTTTACGCCCCATTAATTCTCTTGGGGTAAGCACACTCGCTAATTTAGGTGTCATCACTTGGCCAACATCATGCCCATGGAAACCTGCAATAGCTAACTCTTCTGGAATTTTTATACCCAGTCGCTGACATTCAAAGATCACACCAATAGCAAGGTCATCATTCGTGCAAAATAGCCCATCTGTTTCAGGGTATTTTTGCTTACATTCATGTAATAACTTCGCCCCTAGTGAATAAGATGAACTCATTGGCGTCATGATATTTTTAGGCTCTAAGCCCGCGTCGTACATAGCTTGTTCATAACCTTGTAAACGAATAATCGTTCGTTCATCCTGTCGAGCCCCCAAATAAACGACATGTCGGCAACCTCGCGCAATCATAACCGCTGTCATTTGGCGAGAAGCTTCAAAATTATCAATCCCTACAGCAATATCTAAACATGGCGAAACACTATCCATAAGTTCCACAACGGGGATGCCAGCTGTTTTTAACATTTTTAAAGTACGCTCAGTGTGTGTACGCTCTGCCAAAATCACACCATCAATATTGTACGAAAGTAAAAATGTGAGTCGTTCTTCTTCTTTCTTAGGCAAATAACCATAGTGCGCCAACATTGTTTGATAACCGTGGCGATCGGCAACCGTTTCAATTCCCCGGATCACCTCCGCAAAAACTTGGTTTGTTAACGATGGTAACAAAACACCAATTGAATGACTTGTCGCATTGGATAACAGATCTGGCGCTTTATTCGGTATATACCCCAATGTTTCAACAGCTTGAGCTATTTTACTGCGTAATGGTGCAGAAACTTGTTCAGGATCGCGCAAAAAGCGGCTAACTGTCATCTTAGTCACGCCGACTTGGTCGGCGACATCCTGTAGTGAAGGTCTTTTTTTCTTCATATATCCCGCATCGCTAGCATGGAGTTGATTAGCAATCTATGTTCAGTGATTTATCAAGGGATAGCAATATTGCTTACTGATTTACATCACAGAATAATTGAATTTGTCTCTTTTCTGTTTGACTCTGTACTCTGACTCCGTTAACTTCCGCGCTGTATACAAATAAACATAACGAAATAAGTATTAATATTATGGGAATCAATCGAAGATACTTCCTTAAATCTTGTGCTGCACTCGCCGCGCTTTACTATTTACCTGCCTATAGTAAAACCGAGCTGCCCGTTGAAGAAGCGCTTTTTGGAACTTTACCTGCACCTGTAGATATTTGTAGAGTCATCAGTTCTGGTCCGCCAGCTGATTTGCTCTTATTTGCTATAGCACCTGAAAAAATGGTGGGATTTTCTGCCATTAATTTACAAAAAGGTCATTCAGAGCTATTTGCTAAAGAATGGCGTGATTTGCCTATTTACGGTAGATTAGCTGGTCGTGGTAGCACACTTTCCTTAGAAAAATTACTCGATTATTCTCCGCAATTAATTATAGATACCGGCAATATTGATGAGACATATCGTTCTCAAGCCGAAAAAGTGGCTAATCAAACAGGTATTCCTTATTTATTGCTTGTGGGTAATTTACAAGATTCACCGCAACAATTGCATCAACTCGGAAAAGTGCTTAGTGTCGATCAACAAGCACAAATGCTTAGTGAGGTTGCTAATCGCTACTTACAAGATGCTAGGCAATTCGCTAAAAGCAAAAATGAGCAACCGAGTTTTTACTTAGCAAGAGGCGCCAAAGGCTTAGAAACAGGGACTCAAGGCTCTATTCATACTGAAGCAATAGAAACTCTTGGTTTTCGTAATGTTGCGAATATACCCGGGTTTAAAGGGCTAACCACAGTTTCCATGGAACAATTGTATGAATGGAACCCTGATATCATTATTACCCAATATGAAGAAGCAACTGAACTGATTAAACAATCAGCCTTATGGCAAGGCCTGACTGCCGTTTCATCCCATAAATTACTCACCTTTACAGGAATGCCTTTTGGTTGGTTAGATGGCCCTCCGGGTATTAACCGTTTATTGGGAATGCGCAGGCTACAAAGCCATTTTGATCCGCAAGTTGCTAAAACTATTCGTGATGATATTAAGCAGTTCTTTGATCTGTTTTATCACTCTTCATTGACTGACACTCAACTTGATATGCTAATGGATAAGTCATGAGTCGCACCCTAAAGCTACTATTGCTTATTATGATTTTTATCATCAGTTTTGGCATAGCTTTATAAAGTGGTAAGTACTCACTTACAATAAGCCAACTCTTCCAACTATTTGCCTCAGAATTTAGTCATCAAACTGTTATTGATGATCCCCGGAATGCCACTGTATTTTGGCAGATTCGTTTTCCTCGCACACTGGCGGCTATTTTAATTGGTGGTGGATTAGCCATTGCAGGTGCGGCTTATCAAGGCATGTTTCGTAATCCTTTGGTTTCCCCTGATATCTTGGGCGTTTCCGCTGGAGCGGGTGTGGGTGCTGTCATTGGTATCTTTTTTAGCCAATCTCTAATTTATATCCAGATAGCGGCATTTATTGGTGGATTACTTGCTGTTAGCTTGGTCTGTTTAATTGCTCGTATGGCTCGCCAACACGACCCCATATTATCATTAGTGCTCGTTGGTGTGGCGATTAGTGCATTGTGTGGCTCTGCAATCTCCTTAATGAAGATATTAGCGGATCCTTATACTCAGCTTCCATCAATCACCTTTTGGCTCCTTGGCGGCCTGTCATCCATCACACAAAGCGATCTGTTATCTGCATTACCCATTATGTTACTTGGTATCATTCCATTGTTATTATTGCGCTGGAGAATGAATTTACTCAGTTTATCTGATGAAGAAGCCAGAAGTCTTGGTATCAATGTGACTGTAATCCGTGCCATCTTTATTGTGTCTGCAACATTAATTACAGCAAGTGCGGTATCCATTGCCGGCATCATTGGTTGGATAGGTTTAATTGTCCCACATATTACCAGAATGATAGTGGGTGCTAACTTTCGCTATCAGCTACCAGCATCAATGGCAATTGGTGCAATCATGTTACTAATTACAGATACTCTTGCAAGAACCATTGCCTCAATTGAGCTTCCTTTAGGTATATTAACCTCTGCGGTTGGTGCGCCTTTCTTTTTAGCTATCTTGCTACAAACACGGAGAGCTAAATGAGCCTAATTAGCGTCAAAGATGTCGCAATTGGTTACCATCATCAACCTATCATTGAACATATTAATCTTGAATTACAACAAGGTCTGATGACGTGCCTCTTAGGGGCTAATGGCTGTGGTAAAACAACCTTAATGAAAACATTGTTAGGATTACTTCCTACCATTCATGGTGAAATTCGACTCAAAAATAAACCCATAACGGCCTATAAAGCTGTCGAAATTGCAAAAATTATTGCTTATGTTCCCCAAGCCCATGATACGCCGTTTACATTTACTGTCATTGATATGGTAATGATGGGGTTGACTCCGCATATTTCGTTATTTTCTGCGCCCGGCGCTAAAGAGCGGGCTTTAGGGCAACAGCAACTTGAACGATTAGGCATCGAACATCTTCAATATCGATTATATAGCACGCTAAGTGGTGGGGAAAAACAGCTAGTATTAATTGCACGTGCGTTAGTACAAAATCCATTAATGCTAATTATGGATGAACCCGCCGCCAGCCTTGATTTTGGTAATCAAATCAGATTATTAAACCAAATAGAACAGCTTAAAAAGCAAGGTATTACGGTATTAATGTCAACCCATCATCCACAACATGCAGCGATCATAGCTGATAACGTGATCTTACTTGATAAAAAGCATGGCGCAAGACAAGGTAGCACATCAAGTATGTTAACACTTACTAACTTAGCAGAGCTTTACTCTATTGATGAGCAAAGTATCGCTGCACATGTTCAATTCTCTTCTCATTTTACTTGCTAGGGGCAGATTTATGCTTATTCACCAATTAGATTTTGCCAAGATGTACCAAGAACATATGCGACAAGCACAACGTACACGTAAAGAACCTGAACATTGGGATAAAAGAGCACAACAAATGGCTAAAAATTGCGCTAATCCTAATGATCCATATCTCATCCGGTTTCGTCAGTTAATGGATTTTACGGGTGCGAAAACATTGTTAGATGTTGGCTGTGGGCCTGGTTCAATTGCATTAAGTCTCGCAAATCAATTTCAATCCGTTATCGGTATTGATTACAGCATTGGCATGTTGCATGCCGCTAAAGAACGCGCGAATGATTTGAATATCCATAATGTGGAATTTGAACAAATAGCTTGGGAAGATAGTTGGGAAAACTTGCCGAAAGTCGATATCTCAGTCGCTTCTCGCTCAACGTTAGTTGATGATTTACAAGCAGCTTTACTGAAATTAAACCGACAAACTCGCCTGCGTGTTTATACCACTCATACCTTAAATCCAACATTTATTGATGAAAACATCATTAATGCAATTGGCCGTGAAGTGATCCGTCTACCAACATATATTTATGCTGTGAATATTCTCCATCAAATGGGGATCAGAGCTAAGGTCAATTTTATTAAAAGCCCAAATATAGGCGGTTTTGATAGCTTCGATGCTTTTGTTGATAGCGTGAATTGGTCTTTAAAAGATCTCACACAAGATGAAACGGATAAATTACGTGCCTATTATGATAAACGCGTTGCATTAGGGCAGACAATTCCTTATCCATCAAGAGATTGGGCAATGGTTTCATGGGATGTTGTCGATGAAGCGGATTTAACAATATGATTTATATTTCAGATAATTTTATCGACCAACTTCTGTTAGATGATATTCAATATGGTGATCTCACCACTCGTTCACTTGGGCTTCAACGCCAACAAGGTGTCATGACATTTACGTCAAAAAAGGGTGGCTGTGTCAGTGGAATGAATATTGCCATGCGCATGCTAAATAAACTTAGTATTGAGTGCCAAGGTTTTTATCAAGAGGGTGAAATTGTCGAACCAAATAGCTGTTTAATAACCGCCTCAGGTTCTATAGAAGCACTTCATCAAGGTTGGAAAGCCGTTCAAAATGTGCTTGAGTGGTGCGGTGGTGTCAGCCATTATACTTACCAAATGGTAACACAACTTCAGCAATATCAACCTGATGGCCAATTAGCCTGCACGCGAAAATCAATTCCTGCCACAAAACCATTAGCATTGACAGCAATTATTGCTGGAGGCGCAATCATTCATAGAGCAGGTAGCGCAGAAAGTATTTTATTGTTTACTAACCATCGAAATTGCCTTGCTGACCCAAATGATTGGCAGTCCCATATCCAACAATTAAGAACAGCGGCTCCCGAAAAACAGATTATTGTCGAAGCTGATAATATTGAACAAACTTATCTCGCATTAGCCGCGAAAGCCGACATTATTCAACTTGATAAATTTACACCGCAGCAAGTACATCAATTACAGCAAGAAATAGATAAGCACCAATATTCGTGCCGTTTATCTGTTGCGGGTGGAATTAATCTACAAACAATAGCGGAATATGCAAAAACAGGCGTAACTATTTTTGTAACGTCAGCGCCTTACTACGCACCACCTAGAGATATAAAAGTCCATATTTCCACATAATATCGCCAATACGCTAAAACAAATTTGAACCTCATCAGCTTTATTGCGCTGGTGGAGTTCCTGATTTATATAACGACATCTATCGATATATAAAAAATAATATAACGAATGACTGGAATTTAAAATGAAAATAAAACAAATAACCTATTTGGTTGGGATGGCTTTATTTACCACACATAGCTTTGCCACCACCACAGAAGAAGATAAAACCAATAAAGACGTCATGATGGTTTGGAGCACCCCGCTTGCTGCTGACGAAAACATCATCACTCAATCGCAAATGAAGCAGCTCAATAAAACGAATGTTGCTCAAGCACTAAGCACAATGCCTGGGGTAGTGATCCAAAAATCAGGTAACCGCAATGAAACGCAAGTTAATGTGCGTGGCTTTGATAGCCGACAAGTTCCAATCTTCTTTGATGGCATTCCAACTTATGTTCCCTATGATGGCACACTTGACCTTGGGCGCTTTATGACAAGCGAGCTATCGAGTGTTGAGCTATCAACAGGTTACACATCATTATTGCAAGGCCCTAACTTAATGGGTGGCGCAATTAACTTAACCACTGCTACGCCTAAAAAACCATTAGAAGCAGATATCAGCTTAAATCAAGGTTTTGCGCGCGGTGCAGATAATGCCCATAACATTAGCGCTAGATTAGGTGGTAGAAATGACCTTGGCTTTATTCAAGTCAGTGGAAGTCAATATAAACAACGTTTCATGGGGTTACCTGACTCAGCGGATAATAACCCATTAGCAGGTAGCCATGGACGCCGTACAAATTCAGCAACAGATGATAAACGCCTAATGCTCAAAATGGGCTGGACGCCACGTGAAGCCGATGAATATGTAGTGACTTATTTAAAGCAAGATGGTGATAAAAATAGTGCGCCTAGTGCTGATAATAAAAAGCAACAAATTTGGCAGTGGCCAGAATATGACAAAGAAAGTTACTACTTTAATGGTACAACACAGATCACTAACGATATAGCACTACAAAGCCGCCTATATCACGATAAATTTATTAATACATTACACCAATATAAATCTGTTCAGGATTATAAAGACGGCAAATTTAACTACAGCCATTATGATGATTACAGTAATGGCGCAGATATGCGTGTTGACTTTACACTCCGAGAACTGGATATGTTGTCCTTTGCCGCTCACTGGAAGGAAGATGTTCACCGTGCGCGCAGTAACAAATCTGTTCCTTATGGTCGCTATAAAGATCAAACTTGGTCAGTCGCAACTGAATACCAATGGGTTGCAACGAATAACCTCGATATTATTGGCGGTATTGGTTATGACTGGCGCAATAGTGATGATGGCAAACGTTATCTATACAACAAAAAAAATGTTGTTACCGGCATTGAAACCTATGACGATAATAGCCAACATGCATTTAATTGGGAAC
Source organism: Providencia sneebia DSM 19967 (assembly GCF_000314895.2). Lineage (GTDB taxonomy): Bacteria > Pseudomonadota > Gammaproteobacteria > Enterobacterales > Enterobacteriaceae > Providencia > Providencia sneebia. Next base: position 3,816,034 of record NZ_CM001773.1, read on the forward strand.
TGATGGCACGCTACCACCTAGAAAATAGTGACACCATTCAATTCTCCGTTTCTGATAGAAGCCGCTTCCCAACTCAAAAAGAGCGCTATACCAAAAATAAAATGAAAAATAATGATAGCTTTATCATTAACCCTCATTTAGATGCAGAACACGCCCTGACCTTCGATCTCACTTATAAAGGGATGATAACGCCTGATTGGTCATACAATGCTAGCGCTTATTATAATCATGTTTCTGATGCCATTATGGCGCATTATATGGGGTATAACGCTGCTGAAGATTCTGATGTTTACCAAAACCGTAATAGCGGTAAAGTGAATTATGCTGGGATTGATTTAGGAACAAATGGCACAATAACTGATTGGATGGCAGTAGGATTAAGCTATAGTTATATTCACGCTGACCCTAAACATAAGAGCGTACGCCATGTGGCAGAATTACCAACAAATAAAGCTTTTGCTTGGGTTAAATTTACGCCTTATGAACCACTTAATATAACGATTACTGAAGAAGCTAGAAATTGGGGTTATAACAATATTGAAAGCAATGAAAAAGTCAGTGGTTTCGCTAAAACAGACCTACGTTTAGATTATAATTTAGGCCATGGTGTTTCTATTAATACCTCTATTAATAACTTATTTGATAAATCATATCAATATACTGCGGGTTATATTGAAGAAGGCCGTAATTATTGGTTAGGTATCGATTATAAATATTAATTGCTACTAAATAGGTAAGGGAGCTCCCTTACCTATTATTATTCATTCATTTTTATATTAATAATTATTAGTAAAGCAGTAAATTATTTATTAGGATTTTTCTCAATATTTATCATTATTTAACAACAAAATCATCACAAAGCAAAAAAATCAGAATTTTATTTCTTTTTTAAAACAAAATACAGTAAAATAAAGATTGACAATCTAAATAATTATTAATAATAAAATATTAATCTATAATATTGTTCAGAACAATATATTTGAGACCAACCATCAAAAAAGCTCATCCCACAATACTTGAAGTTAATGCAAACCCTATTTAAACTATATGAATTATAAATACTTATAAAAATATACAACATTTTACATATATTAATGTTTATCAATATTTCCCTTTACACTCTAATCACATTGATTCTTCTATAATTATTTAAGAAATAAAGAGAGCACCAGTGTCCATGATAAAACATAAGAATTACCTTATTAATAATAAATTTGTATTTGAGATAAATAAGAGCCTTATTATTTTAAAAGATAATACGGACAAATTTGTTGAATTATCAAAACCTGCATCTCGATTACTTAAGGAAATTATTCTTTTAAACCAACAATCTAGAATAGCAACCCGTGAAGAATTACTTTCCAAAGTATGGGAACAATATGGTCTTGTTAGCTCTAATAATAACCTAAGCACCTATATTAGTGAGATTAGAAAGAAATTAAAAAAAATAGGGATAAATCCTAAATCAATAATTACAATACCCAAAAGAGGTTTCCGTTTCGAAGGTGAAGTCGAAGAAATAATACCTGAGGAAATTAACACATTAACAACACATCAGGAAATTATCATACGTGGTGATAATGAACCAAGAACAGAAGAAATAAATAATACCTCTTCTCCTTTAAATATCATCAATTCAGATAACCAATCTACTCGTTTAGATGAAGATGTGAACTATTATACACCTGGACCTAACAATCCATTATTAGCACTAGCAAATATTGAAAAGCCAACAACACCTGTAATTAAGAAGAATAAAAAAGTAAAAAATATCTATATTTTATTATCCACCGCTATGCTATTTATCATTTTATTAACACTATTTTTTCATTTCATGAAGTTTTCCGGTGATAATATGGAAATAAAAAATTATATCACTGCCAGTGAACGTGATCAGTGTATTATTCAAGTGCCAGCAACATTACTTGATAAAACAATCAGTGAAAACATTAATATAATAAATAAAAAGCTCGATAAATATAATGTTTCTTGTGATGAACCAAAACGTGTCGTGTTACTTTCAGACCCAAGCATTGCACCAGATAATGACAAAAATATTTCGCTTAGTATCTGTAAAGACAAAAATGATAAATATGACTGTATTTCAATTAATGATCAGAGAATTTAAATGAAAAAGTATCTTATTTCCTTCTTAGTAATTTCTTTTATAGCCCTAATAACTATCATAGCCACCATAAATTATAAGAATAATAAATTTAATATTTGTCATTCAGATATTTTATGGATTAAAGAGAATGGAACGTCTGATGGGATAGTAATGAAATCAAGAGTAAGCTTGCTTATTTCCAATGATTATACAGGAAGAATGAATATATATGGTTACATTAAAGAAAATAATGTTTTTTATCGCCTTGATAGAGCCGTGTATTTCACTTATCAAGCTATAGATAATAAGAATAATTATTCTATTCATTTTAACTCATTATCAGTCAGTGCTGCGGATAGTACACCACAAAAACTTTTTGCAAATTTTATTCAGCTAGAAGAGGATAAAATCAACTATTATATTAATGTGACAAAAATGAATGATAATATTTATATTGTTAAGGACGAAGCTTATTCCTCATTCACTTGCTATTCGGACAAATAAAAAGGCCTACCAACAAGAATGTTAGGTAGGCAATACCGTCAACGTGGTAAAAATGATGAATACAAAATCGAATAAAATTCGATAAATTCCAATAAATCTCTCATAACATTACTAATAATTATGGCACAGCCATTACTAGTGTAGTGCGCCCATTAAAACGTCCTAGTGTAACAGAACCCGTTGTGCGTAATGTTGATTCAACTTTCACTGTAACTGGTCTATTAGCCGGAATTGAAAGTACAATCCCAGAATTTGCCGCTTGGCCATTCAGCGTAACTTGTGATGTTATTTCGCCATTCGCTCGTAAATTAAGATACGGTCTTTGCATATCAGAAATAAGCTTCACAGCCATACTTTGGTTACAAATAAGGTCAAATGTATCAGACTTCTTATTACCATTAATTTCATCAGGACTAAGAGTGCCATGATCTAATGTTACAGAAGTTCTACCATTATAAGAGAAATAACATTTACCCGCAGGTGGTGGTGCTATTCCACAAATTCCGCCTGGCAATAAATACGAAGAGCCACCTGTATTTGATTTACCTAAGAAGAAACCGATACATTCCTCAGTTTTAATAGAACCACTATGTACACTATAACCTGAACGCGGAAGTGATAATCCGCACCGATTCATCGCAACATCACGTATCTCATTTAATGTTCTATAACCAGCAAGATTAACTGCACATTTCCAATCTTTTCGACTATCAACCCCCCCTTTATTTGGAAGTTCATGATAGTGGTTAATACTGATATAACAATTTTTCAGGCCGTCTTTTCCTAATACTAAAGCACAAGGATTAGGTTCATTCGCACGATCCATCTCCCAATATTGCATGACAAAATCATATCGGGTTTTATTGCTACTCGGCTTAGTCACATCTGTAATGTATGAAAAATAGGTCGATGCGTAGCTTGAAGATATAAACGTAAAAAATAATGCTGACATTAACAGTTTTTTATTCATTATTTTTCCTAAAATTTAGTCCACTATTTTGATAGTGCTGAATGTTATTGGCTTGATTATTTATTCATACTCGAATAAAAACGTTGCCGTAGCGGTAAAACGCCCATGACGAATAGTTCTATTTGCGATACCGTTATCTGACGCCTTTAAAAAAGTATAAAACTTCAATTCATTGCGTCCTTCTTGTTTCAGCGGGATCAAATTAGATAATGTATTTAACTCTACTGGAGTTCCGTCATAATACTCAAAGCCGATACCTAAATCAGGGTTAGCTGAAGCATCATTAAAGCCTAAAAAACCCGGTATATTATTATTTTGTGTTCCTAAGAATTTGACTTTGACTTTACTCGCGAGCGATAAATCGCAATCCGATAAGACCAACTTAACCTCTTTTTTCTTAAATTCGAAGTTACGTTCATAGATATCTAATAATCTTATTTCACCAAAATCTATAAATAATTCTTTATCTGATGGGTTTATGGTGCAAGGCTCATTCACTAGAGAACCATAAACTTTCATATTATTAGCCAAAGATAATGACGACCAAAAACTGAACACAGATAAAAATAATAGTAGTACTGTTTTATAGTTCATTACTGGTACTCCACAACGATTGTACCGTAAGCGGCAAAATCACCAGTAGGCAACTCTGCATTTCCATTTTTAACGAGCACAGCCCATAATGTTCCGGGGGATTTAGGGTCTATTAAATACTTTTTATCTAATTCTAACTCTTTATCACCTAATTGAAATTTAACGGCTAGATTATTAATTCCAGAGTTTAACCCATTAAGATCAAAAGAACTTTTTGCTCCACTAATCGTAAGATATGTAGCCCAATTATTCTTATTCTCTTCACAGTGAAACTGGTAATTAACTTCTCTTTTTTGCTCTTTCCCTTGAATTGATTTTATCGGCACATTACCAAAAGGAACTTCAATATCCTTACCATCATTAATTTTACAAGGAGGAGGCGTTATTAAATTTCCTGTGATAACTATGTCTGCCTCATTATCTTTAGCTGCTGACGGTAACGTGGCGAACATACCAATAAAAGAGACACAAATTAACGGGGATATATATCGCATTTTGTTGCCTTTCCTTATTGATACGAAACTTTAAGTGTTGCATTAGCAGTAAATTTACGTGCAGGAAGTTCAGTATCTTTATTTTTAACTAATACGGCCGATATTTCAGGTTTTGGACTAAAAGTAAATGGGCGTTTAGTTCTAATTGGGAAATCTTGTGTCCCAAATTTAAATAAAACGCCAAGTCCAGTAACATCTGTTTTTAACAGTTTCTGATCAAAATCAGAAGATACACCATCCACAAGAATATTGAGGCTAGGCATAGTCGATTGACCATCACAAGTTACTGTATATTCGACCAGTTTTTTATAATATTCACCTTGAATACGAGTTGTTAATACGTCTCCAAAGTCAATTTCAATGAGTCGTCCATTATTCACCGAACACGGCTTCCCCACTACCTCCCCTTTAATATCTATATAGAGAAAGCCCGAAAAACTCAGAGCAGGAGGCACACTAAAAATAAATATTAGTGAGAGAAGCTTAGTTAAATATTTAATAGACACCATAATATTGTGACCTTATTTTTTAGGTACCACTGAACATTGATTTGCATGACAAGTAAAATTCAAATCAACAGGGCCACCAAAATCATTAAGATAAACAAGAGTTGGGGATGTCCCAAGATTCCCAATAGCTTTACCTAAAGATTCTTGTCCAAAAGGTGCGATCATCATTGGCTCAAAATTTGCCACTTCAAGATCACCTTGTTTAACCTTAGTTAGCGATATAAAGAAAGGTGATGGATTTTTTACAATATAATTACCACCTTGATTTAATATCTTAATTTCATTTTGCTGAGGAATAGATTCCATTCTCTCTTTTTGTTTTAAAGCTTTTGGACGATAAAAAATCTTTATTTTTGTCTGTAACGCAATTTGTAAAACATTCGGCTTATCACTGCGGGGTGGTATTTCACGCACATTCAGGTAATAAACACTTTCACGATCATTTGGAAGTTGTAGCGCTGCGGGAAGCCCTTGGATCTTAATTTGGCTTTTAGAATCCGCTTCTATTCTATGCACTGGTGGGGTAACCAAAAATGGAGAATTAACTTTCACATCATTTTGATCTTCTATCCAAGCTTGAGCCAAATAAGGATTATTTTTATTCTCATTGCTTAACGTCATACTCACTGATTTATCACCTTCGTTATAAATAACTCGGGTTCTATCTAAAGCAATTGCTGAATAAGCAAATTGAGATATTAATGCAGCACTTACAATTGTTGCTATTGAGACTGTTTTTAATAGTTTCATAACTTTCACCGTTGACATTTCATAAATTTATAATTATTTACATGGTAGTAATATAGTATCTACCAAGCTATCATCTATTTTGGCTGGTAATTTAATATGGCACGAATCCCCATCACCCCAAATAACTTTTAAATCATCATTTGGGTTCACACCAGCTAAATAAACAAAACCTTTATCAGAAACTATACCGACTTCATTTTTGTCTTTACTTAATACTGATGATCCGATTGGAGGTACACTATTATCTGCTAATGTAATAGTGCCTAATAATTTACCGCCTTCTATTATTTTAAACTTCCGATAACCAATAGCCCCTTCAGTTAAAGTTGCATATTGAGTTGACTGTAATGCTTCTGCATTATCAGGCAAATTTGCTAAATCAATTTTTAAGTTATTCCGCGTATAATCCATTACACTAGTGACAACTGCTTTACCATGTTTATTAGTTCTTATTGGGGTAATAGAGTTTTCTACAGGGATATCAGCAACGCCATTTGTATCAACTAAAATACGAGAACCGCCAGTCGTAGAATTATTACGGTGGAATGCACCACCTTCAGGCGTTACTGTTAATCCACCTTTTAATTGCATAGATAACGTTGTTTGATTACTTTCTATATAAGTACCACTTGCCACCATTTGAGTTGAATCACCATCATAGGTATATGAACCTGATGTAATTAATTTATTTCTGTCCCAATTACCTGCGGAGACTAAATAACTACTGCGGTTATCAATACGGCTATAATAATTTATATTATTATTATAATTACTATTTGCATAAGATCCGGAATAACTAATGCTAGAACCATTATTTTCTAATGGAACACTCACATTTAAATACATTCCATCATCTGTAGAATCTTGTGTTTTATTTCTATATGCAGTTAAGCTAACACTTATATTCTTAAGGTCAAAAGCATCAAAATAATTCGAAATCGTCATATTATATTGATTTGATGAAGAACGATTCCAATAAGTCTGATGAGAATAGTTTAAATACATATTGGCATTATAATCAGGGAAAGATGTACCAAATATAACGGTATATAATTCTTTACCGCTATCTACATCACCACCATTATATCGACGGTCAATAAATTGGTTCATACTCATAAAGTTTTTTTCTGAGAAACGATAACCAGCAAATGTAATCTGGCTATTTATTTCATCAAATTGTTTAGAATATGTCAGATTATAAGAGTTACCCGTTAAAGTACGGTTATCATCTAAATGCCCCATTTCAGCACGAGATATCGTAATGTTACCTGATAACACCCCAAATGGAGCAAGGTCACGACCTAAACCAAGAGCCAAACTTTGATATTCAGTTGAGCCGATAATACCGCCATATAGAGTGCTGTTGTTTGTTGCACCCCATGATAATGTACCTAGACTAAACACTGGACCTTGCGTTTTATGTTCATCTTTACTTGGTTTACCCATCACAAGTTTGTAAATGAGCTGCCCAGGTCTTGTTAAAGTACCTAATCGTGACGTTTCAACTTGATAATTTGTCGAGCTACCATCCTGTTCTTGGATGGTGACATCCATTGTACCGCCACCAAATGAGTTTACATCTTGAATACGGAATGGGCCTGGGCTCACTTCCGATTGATAGATAATCCGGCCATCTTGGCGAACAATAATCGTTGCGTTTGTTTTCGCTACACCTGCAATTTCAGGTGCATACCCTTGTAAAAGGGGTGGAAACATAGATTCATTTGTTTCCAAGCTGGCACCAAGAAAACGAAAGCTATCAAATATCGTTGATGAAAGGTATTGTTCACCAAACGTTAAGCGGGCGCTTAATGAACGTATTGCACGATAAGCATAAATCTGGTTCCATGCCCACGTTTCGCTACCTTTATTTAATTGCCCTCTTTGGGCTTGCCAATCCGCTCTAGCGCGCCATGGCCCGAGGTTAAATCCCATCGTACCAATTGCAGTCAATCCACCATTAGTACCTGAATCATCCCCTTTATTCTGGTCAACAACGCGTGCAGTTGTATTGTAGTCAATGAATCCACCGACAATACCATCATCCCAACGTGCTGGCGGATCCCAGTCAGGATCTTGATATTCCATATAAGCTTGTGGAATATTAATTTGTAATGTATTTTTGGCTAAATCACCTCTAACGCGCATATTTGGTATTGAGCGAATATCTAAACATTGACCATCTCGCAACCATTTAACTTTACTATCCCACTCTTTTCTCATTCCTAAATATTCAAATAGCTTTGGAGTAACACAAGCTAAAGATATTTTTTCATCATACTTAGGATTAAAAAATGTAATAGGTTGCTCAGCTGTGATTTTAACTTTATTCACTTCTAGCATTAATGAATATTCATCAGGAGGGAGGTAATCAGCATGAGAGAATTTACTGAAGTCAATATTTTCAGTACTACTTCCGTCTAAAAAATCGGTATTAAAATCAACTCCATCCTCTGAAAATGCAGCCACAGGCATCAGCATTAAAAGCATCAACTGAGTGATCAGATTTAATTTTATGCTTTTCATTAAATAGTGCCATCAGTAAAGGAAAATATAAAATGGGTTATGAAAACATATGGCGTATATACGCCATATGTTTTGCATATCGGGAAAATTAATTCTTATTGGTAGATAACTTTGAAGTTAGCTACTGTATCGAAACGACCAGTTGTTGCTTTCTTACCGTCTGCTTCGTTACCTTTAACATATGCGCCGAAGTGCATAGTTGTTCTTGAGCCGTCACCGCCATTTAATACATAGCCGTCACCAACACTTGGGAATGCTTTACCAAATACGATTGGTGTATTTGCACCATCAGTGATGACGATACCCGCGTTTTCTACTTTACCGCCTAAACCAAGTAACTCACCTGTGAAACCTGTGAAACCTGTGAAACCAGAAACTGTTGAACCAGTGAAGCTGATTTTTGCATTTTTGTAAGTTTCAATTGAGCAATTTTTCAAAACGATATCGAATTTTTCTTCATCTGAACGATATTTACCAGAAGTCAGTTCATTCAATGCGATTTCACCGAAGTTAACTGTTTGGTTCAGGTTATTATCATCGATAGAGCAAGGTACATCGTTAATATAGCCAAGGAAATGAATAGTACCTTGTGAGCTTTCAGCTGTTTTAGCTGGTGAAGTTGGAGTAGTGCCATCATCAGCAGCAAATGCTGGAGACATAGTTACACCCATGCTTAAACCTAATGCGAGACTCAATGCTAATTTATTAAATTTCATGACTCTATTACCTTTGATATAGTAGGAAGAAGTTCCTTTAACCTATTTCTTATTTCTCTATAAATAGATAAATATTTATCTGCTTATTTTCGAAACTTGAATTAATAATGGCTCCTTGCTTATTAATTCAATTGGTTTACAGAAACTTTTTAAATAAATTATTTCCATCCAATTTATTACATTTATAAAGCTACTGAACCTATAAATACCTATTCTGGCTCTATAAGTTAGGTACCTACATCACCATCATCACCACTAAACTATTCTTTGTAATGGCTCTGATTGATTTTTTCGGTGTAGCTCAATTTCTAAGAAAATTGATACACAACAAAAATGTCACTCAGGAGGTTGTGCAGATATTTTCTGCCAACAACTCTACCTCAACGATATTTTTTGTCAAAAAACACGTATTTTAATCATATGAAAAGAATTTAAATCTAATAAATTAAAAAAAGACAACTAATAATAAATTTTAAGTGTTAATTACATATATTAATAATGAGACTTAGAAAAATTTATATAAAAATGTAAATTTATATTTCACTTAAAGAGCGATTATTGCAAAATATTTTTAATTGTTGTTTTTTAAAAATATCTATAATTTAACTATAAATGATATCAAAATAGAAATTGATCATAATTTACAGATAAAAAACCTGTAAATAAAACCGATTATTGGATTTAAATCTAAGTAAAAATAATATGCTGAGATAATTCCTAATCAAATGATTGACAATTTGAAACATTTTATGATACTCTTAATATGATAATTTGTTTATTAAATGTTAATTATTACTGGAGTATTTAACATATCCCCCACGGTATTTAATCAATTTCAATTGAAAACTTAGGGTATATATTTTTTTATTATTAAATAACTTATTTTTTTATTCATTCTGTAAGAATTTTTTGTAAAAAAATCCTAATTAAAAATTGGTGTATACTTTTTTGTTAATAATCTTTTTATTTCATCTCATCATGGATTATTCAAAATGAATTACTATGTATATATCAACTTCCACAGCCCCTATCCCTTAAAAATTTATGGTAAACTTAGATGCATAACAGCTAACAGCGCTCAGCTTTGTATCGAGATCAATTACTATGAAAAAAATGAATGAAGAGAAACTGCTCAAAATGGCAGAACGAATTTGTGAATCTCGGGGAGTTAGATTGACATCGCAAAGGGAAACAGTATTAAGGTTAATTGCACAACAACACGGTGCTATCAGTGCTTACGATTTACTTGATTTACTCCGTGAAGTTGAACCTCAAGCTAAACCACCAACTGTATACCGTGCTTTAGAGTTTTTGATGGAGCAGTCTTTTATTCATAAAATCGAATCAACTAATAGCTATGTAATTTGTCATCATGTTGATAATCCAAGCCACATTTCTGTTATGTTAATCTGTGACCATTGCGGAAGTGTTGAAGAGAGTGATTGCAGTGCAATAGAAGAAGCGATTCTAGCACTAGCCAAAGAAAATTTATTTCAGCTACGCCATACTGTCGTTGAGAATCATGGTTTATGCCAAGCTTGCGGTGAGATAGCGGGTTGCCAAGATCATGAGCATTGCAGTCATAATCATAAACAACCTCTTACAATAAAGAAGAAATAGTTTGTTAATGGCTTACTTGTTAATAACTAAATAAGCTGAGTTAGCAAAAGCAATCAATTTAATGGAAAAACAAATTACTCGATGGGAGAAAAAGCTAATGTATAACAACAACATCACAGGCAGACTCCCAACACTATGTACTTCACTACAACATTAGGTAAGGTCTGCCAGCAATACTGTTATCAAACTACAATATTTATCAAGCTATTATATTCGTCAAACTACGATATTAAGATTAAGACCATTCACCGTTACGAATAACGCCAACGGCTAACCCTTCAATAGTAAAATTCTGCTGACGTAAATCAATAATAATGGGTGCAAATTCTGGATTTTCAGCAATTAATTCAACCCGATTACCTTGTTGCTTGAAGCGTTTAACGGTGACTTCATCTTCAATACGAGCAACAACAACTTGTCCATTATGAACGTCTTGTGTTTTATGCACAGCTAAAAGGTCGCCATCCATAATCCCAATATCTTTCATAGACATACCATTAACACGCAATAAAAAATCCGCATGAGGTTTAAATAATTGAGGATCAACCTGATAATGGCTTTCAATATGTTCTTGCGCCAATAATGGTTCACCCGCAGCAACACGGCCAATCAAAGGCAATCCCTGAGTTTCACTTTCTTCTTCAAGTAATAAGCGAATACCGCGCGAAGCACCAGAAACAATCTCAATAACCCCTTTTCGAGCTAACGCTTTCAGGTGTTCTTCTGCCGCATTAGGCGAACGAAAACCAAGGCTTGCTGCGATTTCAGCTCGTGTTGGTGGCATACCAGTTTGAGAAATGTGATCACGCACCAAATCATAAACCTGCTGTTGTCTAGCTGTCAGTGCTTTCATTTCGTTCCCCTGTTTGTTTATACAGTCAGACTGTGAGTATATACAGGTAAATGAAGATTTGAAACCTCTAAATCACTGAACTTGCTGATCCGTTAACTCAAACTCTAATTTATACAATAACGCTGCCATAAAACGATAACCCAAATAAATATTGCTAAACCTATCGTCAGAAATACTGCTGCGGAGCCAATATCTTTCGCACGGCCAGATAATTCATGATATTCACTGCCAATGCGGTCTACTACAGACTCGATTGCACTATTAATAAGTTCAACAATAGCAACAAGCACAACTGAGCTAATAAGTAATAACCTATCTATATAACTAACATCCAAATAAAATGCGATAATTACTGCAATAATAGCTGCAACAGATTCCTGCCTAAAAGCTGCCTCATGAACCCAAGCCGCCTTTAATCCTTTAAGAGAATACCCTGCCGCTTTTATAACGCGTGTAAATCCCTTAGTTTGGTTTGCCATATTTATTCCTTAAAAAATACAAACAATCATCATATTTTACGGTCAAAGTGAATTGTCAGTAACAGATTTGCCAGTTGATTTCTGGTATGCTTACGGAGCATTATTAACAAGAGGCTATAATCATTTATGTCACTTTGGCGTAAAATATATTACAACATGTTGAATTTACCACTAAAATTATTGGTAAAAAGTAAACTTATTCCAACAGATCCTATTTCAGAACTAGGGCTAGATACCAGTAGACCAACACTTTATGTGTTACCCTACCATTCTAAATCTGACCTTTTAACACTTCGTCAGCAATGTTTAGCTATCGGGCTTCCTGATCCTTTAGTCAATAATGACATCAATGGAACCCAGTTACCTGCTTATGTTTTTATTGATGATGGCCCACGTGTTTTTCGTTACTACTCACCAGATCCACGCAAAGAATCCGTAAAAACATTCCATGCTTATCTAGATTTACACCGCAGTAATCCTAATCTAGATATTCAAATGTTACCGGCCTCTGTTATGTTTGGTCGCTCACCAGGTCGTGAAGGACATACACCTGCACCACCATTAAGGCTACTTAATGGTATCCAAAAATTCTTTGCACTTCTTTGGCTAGGAAGAGATAGTTTTGTTCGCTTTTCCCCCATAGTTTCAATGGGAGTGATGGCACAAGAACACGGCACAGACACTATTATTGCCAATAAACTTGCCCGAGTTGCGCGTATTCACTATTCACGCCAGCGCCTTGCTGCTGTTGGCCCTAAACTACCCGTACGCCAAGAATTGTTCAATAAATTATTGACATCAAAAGCGATAGAAAAAGCGGTTGAAGATGAATCTCGTAGCAAAAAGATCCCATTAAAAAAAGCGCAACAAAATGCCGTCAATATGATGGAAGAAATTGCAGCCAATTTCTCCTATGAAGCTGTGCGCTTGACTGACCGTGTTCTTAGCTGGACATGGAACAGACTTTATCAAGGGATCAACGTCCAACACGCAGAAAGAGTGCGTCAATTAGCGCAAGATGGCCATGAAATTGTTTATGTTCCATCACATCGTAGCCATATGGATTACCTGTTACTTTCTTATGTGCTCTATCACCAAGGCCTAGTTCCCCCTCACATTGCAGCAGGGATAAATCTAAATTTCTGGCCTGCTGGCCCGATTTTCCGCCGACTTGGTGCATTTTTTATTCGTCGAACCTTTAAAGGCAATAAGCTCTATTCGACCGTTTTTCGTGAATATCTGAGCGAATTGTTTGCTCGTGGTTATTCTATTGAGTACTTTGTTGAGGGTGGACGTTCTCGTACAGGCCGCTTGCTTGATCCGAAAACAGGGACATTATCAATGACATTGCAAGCAATGCTACGAGGTGACTCCCGCCCAATTACAATTGTACCAATCTATATCGGCTATGAACATGTTATGGAAGTGGGTACTTACGCCAAAGAGTTGCGTGGAGCAGAAAAAGAAAAAGAAGGCTTTTTCTCCATGATCCGCGGTTTGCGTAAGTTACGCAACTTAGGTCAAGGTTATGTTAACTTTGGTCAGCCTATTTCTTTACCTCAGTATTTAAATAAGCATGTTCCTCAATGGCGTGAATCAATTGATCCAATAGAGCCACAGCGCCCTAGCTGGCTGAACCCAACCGTGAGCAGTCTAGCGGATAACATTATGGTGAACATTAATAATGCTGCTGCTGCAAACGCAATTAATTTATGTTCAACAGCACTCTTAGCATCACGCCAACGTGCCTTAACACGTGAGCAACTTATTGAACAGGTGGAGTGTTATTTACAACTGCTACGTAATGTTCCTTATACGGAAGATGCAACAACGCCTGACAAAACAGCAGAGCAGTTGTTAGAGCATGCATTACAGATGGATAAATTCGAAGTAGAAAAAGACAGCATGGGAGATATTATTATTCTCCCGCGTGAAAATGCAGTTTTAATGACTTATTATCGAAATAACATTCATCACTTATTAGTCCTACCGTCGTTAATTGCCTCGATCGTGCTTCATCATGAGTCGATTAGTCGTCAACAGATCCATGAACAAGTTGCACAAATCTATCCATTCCTTAAAGCTGAGCTGTTTATGCGCTTTGACAGTGAATCATTAACTGAAATGGTAGATACACTAATTGATGAGCTAAATCATCAAAAATTAGTGTGTTTAAAAGATGGCGAGATAGTGGCAATTAATTCACCTCGTATTCGGCCATTACAGCTTCTGGCGGCGGGCGTACGAGAAACCTTACAACGCTATGCAATTACTTTATCTTTGCTAAATACAATACCGGAAATTAGCCGTAATACGCTAGAAAAAGAGAGCCGCATGCTAGCGCAAAGGCTGTCAGTGCTCCACGGTATTAATGCACCTGAGTTTTTTGATAAAGCCGTGTTTTCTATCTTGGTCGAAACACTCAGAGAAGAAGGTTACATTGATAATGATGAAAACCATATTTTTACTGCTAATGCGAAAAAATTGTACAGCGTCATTTCTCGTTTAATGTCACCAGAAATTCGCTTAACAATAGAAAGTGTTAGCCTACCTGATGAAAGCTCAGACAAAATATTAACTGCTGAGTCAAATAACGAGAAATCAGATAAGTAATAATATCTTTCATGCTCTATCATAACAAAAAGGGTAATGCCAATTTAAGCATTACCCTTTTTTATCTTGCCTTGAAAAATATTTTACCAAGCTATCAAGCCATTAAAAATAGCTCAAAATAATGCCGATAAATAAAACAAGGCCGATATAATTATTATTCATAAATGCTTTGAAACATAAGGCTCTTTCTCTATTTACCATCAGCTTTTGTTGGTAAATAAACAGCATCGCAGATAAGATTAAAGCGATATAATAAATAATATCCAAACCAGCTAATGCCCCGATCCAAATCAGCAATCCAATCATCACGATTTGTAAAATACCAATAATCAGTTTGTCATATTCACCAAATAAAATAGCTGTCGATTTGACGCCAATTTTTAAATCATCATTGCGATCAACCATTGCATATTGGGTGTCATAAATCACAGACCATAAAATATTGACCAAAAATAATAACCAACATACAAAAGGTAACGATTCACTCACAGCAGAGAATCCCATTGGGATTGACCACCCAAAAGCAGCCCCTAAGACAACTTGAGGTAAATGGCTCACCCTTTTAACAAAAGGATAAATCCACGCTAAGGCAAGCCCAGCAATAGACAACCAAATTGTCATTGTATTAAGGGTTAAAACTAACAGAAAAGAGAGAAGTACTAGGCTTAAAAATAGTATTTTTGCTTCTTTTTCTGTCACATTTCCACTGGGCAGTGGTCGGTGTTTTGTCCGCTCGACATGGCCGTCAAAATGGCGATCTGCAAAATCATTAATGACACATCCTGCGGCTCTCATTAAAAAAACACCCGCAGTAAATACAATTAAAAGATGCCAACTTGGTACACCTTGACTGGCAATCCACAACGCCCAATAAGTTGGCCACAATAAGAGTAGCGACCCAATAGGTCTATCAATTCGCATCAAACGACTGTAAGCATGCCATTTACTTCGCGCCATACTTCCCTTCACTTGTCATGCTCCTTTTATTTTTTATCTTTTATATGCAGGTGATTCAGGTAAAAACAATTCAGTTAATAATAAAGGATTATTCGATAGCCTTAATCGCGAACGACGCAGCCATCGCTGCTCCTGTTGCCCAATATGAATATAATCACGAGTCAGATTATCATGACTAAATAGATAACGGCCTAAAGGCAGCGTACCAATATCGACAATTCTTTGGTCATCGCCACTCAATGTTTCTTGCGGAATTAGCGTTCGCCCTAGCAACCAAGGGATATTATCCCCATAGATAATCACTTCTCTTAGCCAATAACTTGAGCTTTCAGGTAAACATTGAGCTTCATCATCACTCAGCATGTTTCTGGAAACATATTTTTGCACATAAGGGGTGACAGTCAAAGACTGGCAATATTGTTCTAAGCGCTTTGTCATTGACCCGAGTTCTTGTAACCAACTTAACATATTTTCAGGAATAACATTATCAGTCTCTGATAACCATGTTATCGGGTGAGAGGTAAAAAGCGTATCATCCATCACTTATCATTCCAGCACTAAAGGTGTGGCTTATATCATTAGGTTTATATTATGAAGGATATCACGTTGTTTTATTGTCAGGTTAAAGTTAACTAACAAATTTGTTAAAATTGCTTGAAATCCACACTAAATAGTAAAAATTATTAGCCTGCATGATAAAAAAACGCCACCAGCAGGCTAATATCTAACGCAGTAAAGGAAATTAAAATTCCACTCACTGTGCCTTACTCACTAAAAATCAACGCCATGATTTATAAGTATTAATCAATCCATTGGTTGAACTATCATGACTGCTGATAGGATCATTATTTTCTAATTCTGGCAGAATGCGACTTGCCAATTGTTTTCCTAACTCAACGCCCCATTGATCAAATGAGAAGATGTTTAAGATAGCACCTTGAGTGAAGATTTTATGCTCATACATCGCAATCAATGCACCCAATGAATATGGTGTGATCTCTTTTAATAGAATGGAGTTTGTTGGGCGGTTGCCTTCAAATACTTTATAAGGCGCAACATATTCCATGTCCGCTGGGTTCTTACCTTGAGCGGCAAATTCTGCATCGACAACTTCACGTGTTTTACCAAATGCCAGAGCTTCAGTTTGCGCAAAGAAGTTAGAAAGTAGTTTTCCGTGATGGTCGCCAAGTGGGTTATGGGTCACTGCTGGTGCAATGAAATCACAAGGAACCATTTTAGTTCCCTGATGAATTAATTGATAAAATGCATGTTGCCCGTTAGTTCCCGGCTCGCCCCAAATGATTGGGCCCGTTTGATAAGAAACTTTTTGGCCATCGCGACCAATATATTTACCATTTGACTCCATATTGCCTTGTTGGAAATAAGCAGCAAAACGGTGCATATATTGGTCATAAGGTAAGATTGCTTCTGTTTCTGATTCAAAGAAATTGTTATACCAAATGCCGATTAAGGCGAGTAAGACAGGAATATTGTCTTCAAAAGCCGTTTGCGCAAAGTATTTATCCATCGCATGAGCACCTTCAAGAAGATGAACAAAGTTTTCATAACCAATAGATAAAACGATAGATAAACCAATGGCAGACCATAAAGAATAACGGCCACCGACCCAGTCCCAAAATTCAAACATATTGTCGGTATCAATACCAAACTTCTCAACTTGTTCCGCATTAGTAGATAAAGCAACAAAATGTTTCGCAACATGCTTTTCATCTTTTGCAGAAGCTAATAACCAATCACGCGCAGAGTGCGCATTCGTCATCGTTTCTTGCGTTGTGAATGTTTTAGATGCAATTAAAAATAGTGTCGTTTCTGGGTTTAAATCTTTTAATGTTTCGACAAGTTGAGTGCCATCCACATTAGAAACAAAATGCATATTTAAGTGATTTTTATAAGGACGCAATGCCTCTGTCACCATGAATGGACCTAAATCAGAACCACCAATACCGATATTCACGACATCAGTAATTGATTTACCTGTATAACCCTTCCATTCGCCGTTGATAATACGATCACTAAATTTATGCATTTTATCTAAAACAGCATTAACATCTGGCATGACATCTTTGCCATCAACATAAATTGGCGTGTTATCACGATTACGCAATGCAATATGCAAAACTGCACGATCTTCTGTTTTGTTTATTTTTTCACCGCTAAACATACTTTCAATCGCTGTTTTCAGCTCTGTCTCTTTTGCCAAGTCGAGAAGTTTGTTTAAGGTCTCTTCGGTGATACTGTTTTTTGAATAATCAACTAGGATTTGATCGTCGAATGTCGTAGAAAATTTGCTAAAACGGTCTTTATCTTGCTTAAATAAATCACGCATATGGACATCTTTCATTTGCGCAAAATGCTGTTCCAACGCCCGCCATGCTGCTGTTTGGCTTGGGTTAATATTTTTCATGGATAACACTCTCCAAAATATTTGAAATAAAAATGAGTTATAACCTGTAAAACAATTCTACTTATCCGTTTCTTGCGTCCGAATGATACCTATCATATTGGTCAATTCTCTCACATTTTTCCAGAGCTAAATCAAGCTATCGGGAAAAGCGATAATAAATCCGCCATCATTAGAATTACTGATTTATATAGATTCTTCATTGACGACACTCATTTAACCGGATATTTCTATAAATAAAATGATTCAGTATAGATAAAATTTAAATAATCAAAAGGGATTGATACCATGAATGCCGTAGCCTCTTCGTCAGAAAATAACTCGTTCGTTATTGCAAAATTCGGTGGCACCAGTGTTGCTAACTTTGAAGCAATGAATAAAAGTGCCGATATCGTCCTTTTGAATAACAATGTCCGTATGGTAGTTCTCTCTGCTTCCGCAGGTATTACCAATTTACTGATTGAACTGGCCGAAGGCTGTGATGCAGAGAAGCGCAATGAGTTACTGCAAAAAGTTCAAGATATTCAATATGCGATTATTGATAAGTTACAGCATGCGGACGTGATCCGCGAAGAAATTAATCGCTTATTAGAAAATATCGCACATTTAGCTGATTCAGCGTCACTGGCGACCTCTGATGCATTAACAGATGAAATGGTTAGCCATGGTGAATTGATGTCTACACTCTTATTTGTTGAAATACTCCGCCAGCGTGGAACAAACTCGCAATGGTTTGATGTCCGCAAGGTCATGAAAACTAACTCAACATTTGGTCGTGCAGAACCTGATTTATTACAACTAAAAGAGAGTGCGCAACAACTTTTACAAGCACGCTTGCAAGATACCCTAATTGTTACACAAGGTTTTATTGGCCAAGATAGCAAAGGCCGTACAACAACTTTAGGGCGTGGTGGCAGTGATTACACTGCGGCGTTGCTAGCTGAAGTCCTTGATTTATCTCGTGTTGATATTTGGACTGATGTCCCGGGTATTTATACCACAGATCCTCGCGTGGTGCCTGCTGCTCAACGTATTGATGAAATTGCCTTTGATGAAGCAGCTGAAATGGCGACATTTGGCGCGAAAATTTTGCATCCAGCCACCTTATTACCAGCAGTAAGAGCTGGAATTCCCGTATTTGTAGGCTCAAGCAAAGAACCTTCAGCGGGTGGAACATTGGTCTGTGATAAAACAACAAATCCCCCCCAATTTAGAGCGCTGGCACTACGCCGTAAACAAACACTGTTAACTCTGCATAGCCTAAAAATGCTACATGCACGTGGCTTTTTAGCGGAGATATTCACTATTTTGCTTCGCCATAATATTTCAGTGGATTTAATCACAACCTCTGAAGTTAGTGTCGCATTAACACTTGATACCACTGGCTCAACCGGAACAAATGGCAGCTTATTAACGAATGCACTAATGACTGAGCTATCTGCACTTTGTCGTGTAGAAGTGGAAGAAAACCTCGCATTGGTGGCTATCATCGGAAATGAGTTATCACAGGTAAATGGATTAGGCCGACAAATATTTGGCGTCTTGGAATCATTCAATATACGAATGATTAGCTATGGGGCGAGCAGCCATAATATCTGCCTGCTAGTACCCGGTAATGATGCTGAAGATATTGTTCGCACTCTACATTCAAATTTGTTTGAATAAACAATAAGTCGCGTTCTTACACTATCCCCAATCATTGGGGATAGTTGCATATATTATATTCACCGATATAACTAATTTTTTGAGGTTTTTACGGGTTCTTTCGTTGTTTGAACATTCTGTGTAAATTGCAGCATCTCTGGAGACGTATTTTTATTTTCTTGTAATAACTTTAAATTATTCGCTGCAATTTTATTGCCTAGCTTATCAGATCGCTCCAGCCACATAACCGCTCTGAAGATACTTTTATCCCCACCCATGCCTCGTGCATACATTACAGCGAGATTATTTTGTGCATCACTCTCATTTTGAAAAGCCGATTGCAAAAATAACTGACGAGCTTTTTGTTCATCCTTCTTAACGCCTTTACCTAACAAATAAAACATCCCAAGCTGGCTTTTAGATTGAACATTATCTTTTTCAGCTGTTGTTAACCAATTAATCAATGTGTTGTTATCAATATTATCTAACTTCCCAGCGATATAGAGCTGAGCAAGCCTAACCTGTGCTTCCCTGACGTTTGCTTCCGCCATACTCAAATACCAATCAATCGCCTTTTGCTGATTTGGCGGTATATCACCAATCCCTTTCTCATAATACTCAGCCACTTTCATTCCAGCAGCCGCAGAGCCATTACTTCCCGCCTTTTGGTACCATTCAAAAGCCATATTGACGTCTTGCCCGATACCTTTACCAGTTTCATACCCTTGCGCTAATGCATACTGCGCTTCTTCATTTTCTTGCAATGCAGCTCGTTTATACCAATAGATAGATTGATAATCATTTTGTTCAAGAAATTCTGTACCATTATGGTAAAATTTCCCCATGTTAGCTTGCGCTGTCGAAGACCCCATATTGGCTGCTTGATGATATAAATCAGCGGCTTTTTGCCCATCTTCTCGGACCCCTTGTCCCTTTTCATACATGACAGCCAAGTTATTTAAGGATGCTGCAACACCCAATTCCGCGCTCTTTTCATACCACATTCGCGCTTTTTGGTAATCAACATCACCACCAATACCATCGTGATAAAACATCCCTAAAGCAAATTGTCCAGAAGCTTGCCCTTGTTCCGCAGATTCGACGTACCATGCTTTCGCTTGTTTATAATTTTGTTCTACGCCTAACCCATTTTCATACAGATACCCTAAAGCATATTGGCAATACGCGTCGCCACTTTCAGCGCCTTTTCGATACCAACGAGCAGCTTCTTCATAGTTATCCTGATGTTGCGCGAGAACACCGAGATAATAATCCCCATCTGTATTATTCAAATCAGATGCTTTTTTAAACCATGTATAAGCTTGTTTATCATCGACAGATAAGAAATCTGTTCCTTCTGCATAAGCAAGACCAATATCAATCATGGCTGCAACATCACCAGCTTGCGCAAGTTTTAATCTATTTTGAAATTCTACAGGGAGGTTATTTTGTAAAGTTGCAGGGGCAGATGATTGCGGCTTTTCTTTATTAATCTCAGAGGGCGCTTCAATTGGTTGAGCTAATGCATAAGAAGCTTCACAGAAACAAAATAGCAGAATGAGGAGGCGAAAGTTCATCGAATAAGTCCATTAACAGCATAATAGGCATACGATAACACTCCGCGATAAAAAGCATAAGAAATTCTACTCTTTATTTGTAAAAATAGTGATAAATCAGATAATTGTTTGATTAATCACCTGATTTATATTTTATTGGTATTAATTTACACGGTAGCCACCATGTTGGCTGGCAAATAAATTGAATTTTCCCCATTCAATCAAAAGATTTTCCAACGTTTCGTTGCTCACTTTACACAAACCCGCTATTTCGGCAATGACGAATTGATTATCATTCACTAATTCAGGTGTGAATACTTCAGCTATCCAAGCACTTTCTTGAACAGTAATAAGCCAGCCATCATTTGTGGCAAACTTATGAACTGGGATCATGCCTTCTTTGGTACTTTCTTGAGATAACAGTTTTTCTTCATCACGTAGCGCCTGATGAAACGCCTCAATTTCTTCCTGCGAAGGCGTTGGTTCGACAAGCTGAGCTTCTTCTAGGTAGAGATAAATTTCTTCAGCACGAGCTGGTGTTAACTCACTTTTTAACCAAATAAGGTTAAAACAGTGATCATCTAGTAAGTCATCCGTGTCTAATCTATCCATAATTTGCAAAATGCTCATCATGGCACTAACCTGATCTTCATTCATAAAAAAAGTTTCAGGCGCAGCATTATTTTGAATTTTATAGGGATAAACTGCTGTTGACGATAAATCACCTGCAACAATAAATTCGTAGCTCATTAGCTCAGCCTCTTTAAGTGTTATACCTTTAAGATGGAGACATAATACAAATAATTCAAGTTATACAGAAAACTACACCTAAAAAGAGGTCAAAAAAACAAGCCTATTGATTAAATAATAATATCGTGTGATGAATACTGCACCACTTTGCCCCATCTAACTGAATCACCGTGAATAGGCACATATAAAAGTGTTTAGCTCAGATAATTAAAAGCAACTAGCACAAACAATAACTCTCTTTAATTATCTACCATTGAAATAATTAAGATACATAACCCATTGTATACACTAAATAATTCGGGTTGTCGCACGGCGGCAAATGAAGCTATCCCGAGGAGCATACAAAAGTATGTGACTCGGGTAGCTGAAAGCAGCCAACACAGCGACAGTGCGAAATATGACTGGTATATCAAAACAAACAAGGCATACAACCCATTGTATACACTAAATAATTCGGGTTGTCGCACGGCGGCAAATGAAGCTATCCCGAGGAGCATACAAAAGTATGTGACTCGGGTAGCTGAAAGCAGCCAACACAGCGACAGCGCGAAGTATGACGTGTATACGGGTATACCTAGTCTTCGGGATCATACCCAAGATTAGGCGCTAACCATCGTTCTAACTCATTGACAGACATACCCTTACGCAATGCATAATCTTCTACTTGATCCCGCTGCAACTGAGCTACTGCAAAATATTTACTATCAGGGTGACTAAAATACCAACCGGATACCGAAGCACCTGGCCACATAGCGTAAGAACTTGTAAGCTGCATGCCTATTTGGTTTTCAACATCTAATAGCTGCCAAATCTTCGCTTTTTCAGTGTGATCTGGACAGGCTGGGTAACCAGGTGCTGGACGAATACCCTGATAATTTTCACGAATTAGCTCATCATTTGACAAATCTTCATCGGCGCTATAACCCCAATACTCTTTTCTCACTTGCTGATGCAAATATTCGGCAAAAGCTTCTGCTAATCGGTCTGCTAAAGCTTTTAACATAATTTTATTATAATCATCATGTGCTTGTTCATATTCGTCGGCTAAGGCATCCTCTTCTAATCCTCCAGTCACCGCGAATGCACCGATATAATCTTGCAAGCCACTCTCTTTAGGTGCCACAAAATCAGACAAACAATAGTTTGGAAACTCTTTTTTCTCCGTTTGCTGGCGCAGATTTAATGCCACTGTTTTGACTGTATCTCTTGTTGAAGAAGCATAAATTTCAATATCATCACCAACACGATTTGTAGGAAATAACCCAAATACTCCTCTTGGTGTAAGTGATTTATTTTTTGCTAGCTTATCCAGCATTTCATTGGCATCGCATAATAATTTACGCGCTTCTTCCCCAATAATTTCATCTTCTAAAATACGCGGGTATTTTCCTGCCAAAGACCAAGTCATAAAGAAAGGTGTCCAATCTATATAATGACGAAGCGTATCAATTGAAGCTTTAACTTCTTTCACACCAATAAAACGAGGCACTACTGGCTGATAATTTTGCCAATCAATTTTTACCGCATTTGACCGAGCAGCTTCTAATGAAACGGGTGGCGTTTTTGGTCTTCTACGGCCATGTTGTTCGCGCACGACCTCATATTCACGGCGAGTACGCTCGACAAAAGCCTCTTTTTGCGTGGCTGATAACAAGGCAGAGACAACACCAACCGTTCTTGAAGCATTCTGAACATAGGTTACTGAATGGCTATAATTTGGTTCGATTTTCACTGCTGTATGTGCTTTTGACGTTGTTGCTCCACCGATCATCAAAGGAAGTGTAAATCCTTGGCGCTCCATCTCTTTAGCAACATGCACCATTTCATCTAATGACGGTGTAATTAGCCCAGATAACCCAATAATATCAACATGTTGTTCTCTTGCAGTTTTTAAAATTGTCTCACAAGGCACCATCACGCCTAAATCAATAATTTCATAATTATTGCATTGCAAAACAACGCCTACGATATTTTTACCAATATCGTGAACATCACCCTTCACAGTTGCTAATAAAATTTTACCTGCACTACTGCCCGACTGTTTTAGCTCCTGAATATAAGGTTCTAAATATGCAACAGCTTGTTTCATCACTCGTGCTGATTTTACAACTTGAGGTAAAAACATTTTCCCTTCCCCAAAGAGATCGCCAACCACATTCATGCCATTCATCAGTGGCCCTTCAATCACCTCAATGGGGCTAGTTGCGCGTTGCCTTGCTTCCTCAGTATCTTCAGTAATAAATTCAGTAATCCCTTTCACCAAGGCATATTCTAAGCGTTTTTCAACTTCCCAAGAGCGCCACTCTGCTTGCTGAACTTGTTGCTCACCACTACTGGTTGCGCGGTATTTTTCTGCTAATTCTAATAAACGCTCAGTGCTATCTTCTCGGCGATTTAAAATAACATCTTCAACAGCATCTTTAAGTTCTGCCGGAAGATCATCATAGATGGCAAGTTGGCCCGCATTAACGATCCCCATATCCATACCATTACGGATCGCATAATAAAGAAAGACGGCGTGAATAGCCTCACGGACAGGATCATTCCCTCTAAATGAAAACGAGACATTAGATACGCCACCGGAAATCATTGCATGAGGAAGTTGTTCTTTGATGTCTTTACAGACTTCAATAAAATCAACAGCATAATTGTTATGTTCTTCAATTCCAGTTGCAACAGCAAAAATATTTGGGTCAAAAATAATATCTTCTGGTGGAAAATGGACGGTTTTCGTTAATATTTGGTAAGCACGTCGACAAATTTCTATTTTTCGTTCACGCGTATCAGCTTGGCCTGCTTCATCAAAAGCCATAACCACCATGGCTGCACCATATTTACGTACTAATTTTGCATGTCCGATAAAAGCCGCCTCTCCCTCTTTCATCGAAATAGAATTCACAATCCCTTTACCTTGAATACATTTAAGCCCTTTTTCAATAACCGCCCATTTTGAAGAGTCGATCATAATAGGCACACGGGCAATATCAGGCTCACCTGCAATTAGATTTAGAAAACGCACCATCGCAGCTTCTGCATCCAACATGCCTTCATCCATGTTGATGTCAATAATTTGCGCACCATTTTCAACTTGTTGACGAGCAACATCTAACGCTTCTTGGTAATTGCCTTCTTTAATCAAACGTTTGAATTTTGCTGAACCCGTTACATTCGTCCGCTCACCAACGTTAACAAATAAAGATGTTTTACCAATATTTAGTGGCTCTAAACCTGAAAGCCGACACTCAACAGGCTGTTTCGGCAAAATACGCGGGGCTATTCCCTTAACAGCTTCAGCCATCTTTTTGATATGTAACGGTGTTGTTCCACAACAACCACCAACAATATTTAAGAAACCAGCTTGTGCCCACTCACGAATTTGCCCTGCCATATTTTGTGCATCAAGATCATATTCACCAAAAGCATTCGGTAGACCTGCGTTTGGATGAGCACTCACATAGCACTCAGCAATCCTTGATAATTCAGAAACATACTGCCTTAGTTCATCAGGCCCAAGCGCGCAGTTCAGACCAAAAGAGAGAGGTTGAGCATGACGCAATGAATTATAAAAAGCTTCTGTTGTTTGCCCTGATAATGTACGGCCGGATGCATCCGTGATCGTGCCTGAAATCATAATTGGCAACGTGATCCCCAATGCTTCAAATTCTGTTTCTACAGCGAAAATGGCCGCTTTTGCATTCAATGTATCAAAAATGGTTTCGATCATGATGAGATCAACACCACCTTTGATCAACGCTCTCGTTGATTCACGATAAGCATCCACTAACTGATCAAAACTGATATTACGAAAAGCGGGATCATTTACATCAGGAGAGATTGACGCCGTACGGTTGGTTGGCCCTAAAACACCGGCAACATAGCGCGGCTTCTCTGGTGTTTTTCGTGTCCATTCATCTGCACATTCACGAGCAATGCGCGCAGCAGCTTCATTAATTTCCGCAGATAACGATTCCATTTTGTAATCTGCCATTGCAATACTGGTTGAGTTAAATGTATTTGTCTCAACAATATCTGCACCCGCGTCAAAATATTGGTTATGGATCTCACGGATAATATCTGGTTGAGTCAGAACCAGAAGATCATTATTGCCCTTTACGTCACTCGTCCAGTCAATAAAACGCTCTCCTCGGAATTGCTCCTCAGTGAGTTTATATTTTTGGATCATGGTTCCCATAGCGCCGTCTAATACTAAGATCCGTTTTTGTAATTCATGTTCTAACTGACTAATTTTACTGGACACTCTTTAACGCCTCCCAAAAATAACCATCATCAACCGACTCAACATTGCTTGAGCTACATATCAATGATATGAACAGTTTTCTTCCCTTTGCGGCAAATTATGATACGGGCAAGATATAAGTGAAATTAACATTCATTTATCCTACCACAATTTTATTATGGGAAATTCAGCCAAATGATGAGAGTTTTTCAGGTTGTTAAAGATCGAGTTTTTAGCTGATCAGATGAGTATTTTGGGAGGAAATCATCCATAATAGAAACAAAAGTTGATTCCATCAGGAGAGATTTAATGGCGACTGCATCAATGAGTAAAAAAATAAAAAAGGCAAAGGGACCTGCAAGTGGTACTCCTGCGGCAGGACAAGTCCAGTCATTAAGTCGGGGACTGACACTTTTGGAATATATTTCTGAATCAACGGGAGGCATTACATTAACCGATCTGGCACTACAAGCGGGCTTGCCGAATTCAACGACTCACCGTTTACTGATGACATTAGAGCAACATGGTTTTGTTCGCCAAACAGGTGATCTTGGTTTATGGGTAATTGCTTCAAACGCATTTATTATTGGCAGTAGCTTTTTAGAAAGCCGCAACTTGCTGGCGTTAGTTCACCCAATTTTACGTCGTCTAATGGAAGAATCTGGGGAAACCGTCAACCTCGCTATTCTCGACTATGCAGAATTTGATGCTGTGATCGTCGATCAAGTGCAATGTAATGCATTAATGCGCATGTCTGCTCCCATTGGTGGCAAACTCCCATTACATGCATCTGGTGCAGGTAAAGCATTCATTGCCAATTTACCAGAAGAACAACTTATCCCACTGCTGAGCAAAAAAGGGTTACATGCTTACACGCCACATACTTTAACCAACCCATCCGCTTTAAAAGAGAACTTACAACAAGCTAAAAAACAAGGATTTTCTTATGATGATGAGGAGCATGCCTTAGGCTTAAGGTGTATTGGTGCGTGTATTTATGATGAACATAAAGAAGCATTCGCGGCAATTTCAATCTCAGGGCCACTTTCTCGTGTAACAGATGATCGTATTACTGAATTAGGCGCAATGGTGATCAAAGCAGCAAAAGAGATCAGCCGTGAATATGGTGCGATCCGTTAATTCAAAGAGTTATGGCAGTGGATCACCCCACTGCCATTGAATGTTGCTATCACATTATAGAGCCAATAGCTTTGGAGATTGATTCAATTTCAAAAAGCTCGACATGTTGCGATATTTCTCGATTAATGCGAATGCTATTGCTTCTGTTTCCGCATCCGGTAAGCCATCAATATTACGTGGTCTAAAATGCATTTGGAACGCACTAATGGTTTTTTGAGTTTCTTCATCAAGTTCCCCTGAAAGTGGGATCTCCGTATAACCATAGAACTTTAATGCTTTTTGTAATTTTAAGAGATCACTCGATTCATCAATAGTTCGGCCAGAAAGATACTTTGTCACTGTCGCTGCATCAGGCCATGCACCAATTCCATGTTGAGACAATCTTTCCCATGGAAATGCCTTGCCCGGATCTTCTTTACGTAACGGCGCAATATCGCTATGACCAATAATATTTTCAGCCGGAATATTATAACGCTGCATAATATCCTTAATCAGCGGTATCAAAGCTACAATTTGTGATTCATTAAATTCAGGCCAAGTTTTATTACCTTGTTCGTCAAGTTGGTAACCCGGATTAACTATCTCAATACCGATCGAGCTATTATTTAAGTTTCGGTGATATAACCAATGGCTGTGACCTGCATGCCAAGCTTTAAGTTCTTCTGGAACCAGCTGTAAAACAATAGGTTGATCACTTTTTTGCTCAGGTTCGCTTGTGACCAAATAATGGGAACTCACTTGGCCTTGAGTGAGTAAATGAAGAGAATAATCATCATCCGCAACAGTATAGTGCAAAATAACATATTGAATTCTTTCACTTGTATTTTTAGATGGCTGACTTGAGTCAACGTAATATCCTGGACGGGAAGAAAGTGTCGAACACCCTGACAATAATAATAAAGCCAATATACCGATAATCCGAAACATACATAAATACCCTATTTGTTTTGCTAATAACCTATCAAAACATAGTGTAAAAATTAACTCTGTAAAAAAACGTCTGACTTTATATCTATAACAATTTTATCTCTGTTTTTTCATTCTTTTAATGATTATTAAAGAATAAAACATTGATAAATTTAAATACTACAACTCAAAGAACGACCAAAATAATCACAGCAAGTTAACGTGATGAAAACTATCTTGACCTTAAAACAATAATACCGGGTTTCCCCTTTAAATAATTATTTAGTTCAATATCAACAACTTTCAAATTACGCTTTAAAGATGATGCATTTCTAAAATAGATTTGACCATTTTGCCAGATAGCAATACCAACATGGCTAACATCCAATCCAGAATTGGGGGAATAAATGCCAATATAATCCCCAGTTTGAATCTGATTTAATACGTTTTTATCAATATTTCTCGTGGGAATATAATGAATAACACGATTTTTAATCGGCACAGTAGCCAGCAGTGGCTTTCCATTTTGTCCTAAATTAAGGTGTTTACTTATTTCGACAGAATTGTGGCTGATCTCTTGGGTTACATCTGAAATTAAATTATCAGGGCGTGCAGACCAATCAGTAAAAAAATGATGTCGATTGATATACGATATATTCTCATCAGAATAACGAACTTGTTTCAGATTTTGCAAAAAATCTTCGTAATTATCTGAGCGTTTGAGCGCTTCCGTATATTCAATAAACGTCATACAATCCAGCGCTTTTAGGTTTACAACTAAATTTTCTTGATTTGCTGACACCATATTAAGCGTTTTATTATTATAAGGTGTCCCTAAAAAATATTCTGTAATCACCTTAGTGCGTTGCTGCGCTGCTAATCCTTTTGTTTTCTGCTGAATATCATTCAATATCGTTAAAGAACCGGATTCCAACACAGTCTCAGAATAAGAACTATAAGTCGATAATAATAGAATAATAACAATCGCCTGCCTTAGCATAAGGTAGAGCTTCCTATATTAATTGTTAAGACAAACGAAGTAACTCAGGTAACATCATTATCTACTTGAGTTTTAAACATATTAATAATAGCTTAAATATCAAATTTATACGTCATCAAAATTATGTCTAAAACGTAAATTTTCAGAATAAGCATACACATCTTCTATATAGCCACTGCGAATTCTATCTTGTAAGCTTTGCCAATATTGTGCTGTAAATAAATTTCCATGTTTTTCTTGTAGGTAATTGCGAACTTTTAAATCCTGACATAAGAATTGTATAAATTCTTCCGGGAAAACATCTTGATCTCCTATGCTATACCACGGCTCGCTAGCGAGTTCTTGCTCTGGATACATAGGTTCAGGAATACGACGAAAATTCACTTCGGTCATATAACAAATTTTATCATAATCATAGAAAACCACTCGCCCATGTCGCGTTACACCAAAATTCTTAAACAGCATATCACCCGGAAATATATTGGCAGCCGCAAGTTGTTTAATTGCTTGGCCATATTCGTTAATGACATGAAATAACTGTTCTTCATCAGCATCATCCATATAAATATTAAGTGGTGTCATTTTTCTTTCCATATATAAATGACGAATAAGAATTTTATCACCTAAATCTTCTATTAATGATGGGACTTCTAAGCGTAACTCTTGCATTAATTCATCACTGATATAACGCTTATCTATAATGAAATTTTCAAACTCTTGAGTATCTGCCATTCTCCCAACACGATCATGCTCTTTTACTAAGCGATAACACTCTTGGACTCGCTCTTTAGTGACCTCTTTTTGAGGTGCAAACTTATCTTTAATGAGCTTGAACACTCGGTCAAAAGAAGGCGATGTAAACACTAACATCACCATACCTTTCACACCTGGCGCTATTGAAAATTGTTCACAGGAGAAATTAATAAAAGCAAGGTACTCGCGGTAATACTCCGTTTTTCCATGTTTTTGGCAACCAATTGACATATATAACTCAGCAATTGATTTACTTGGTAAAATTTCGCGTAGCCAAAAGACTAATGCTGCCGGAAATGGTACATAAACCATAAAATATGAACGAGCAAAACCAAATACAATACTCGCCTCATCAAACCCCGTTAAACATGTATCAATATAAATTTGACCTTGTTCATTATTATGAATGGGCAATAAAAATGGATGAACTTCATTATTAATAACAATTTTTCCGACTAACCAAGCCGCTTTATTGCGATAAAACAGCTCATTAATAATTTGTAGGCTGATTTCTTGCTGCTGAATATTCGCAAATCGCTCGGATAATGTATCTACAATAAATTGCACATCCTGAGCAAGAGAATACCACGGCAAACGTAGAGGTAATGCTTCCAAAATACTCTGCAATACATTCGGTAAATTATTATTGATAAAATAATCTCGCGCTAATGGCCTTGGTATATCACTAAATCGACGAACTGGCTGAGAAGTAAAAATAAATAAATTATCCGTCGTCAGATCGCGATGTTTAAAGATTCGACAATAAACAGAGTTAAAAAAACTTTCAGCAATCTCAAAACGTGGATAATCGGGTAATAATTCAGTATAAGCTCGTTTGATCGCAGATAAATTATCAGCAGTCACTGATTGAGCTAAGCCCATAAACTGCAATTGGGCAACAACTAACCCCACATGATGATCATAAAGTTGTATTCTTTGCTTCATGGCATCTTGAACCGCATGCCAATCCGCGCGTTCAAAACGTTCTTGAGCACCAAGAGTCACTTCTAAAAATCGCCCATATTGAGCATCAAAACCTTGTAAAATGGTTTGAGAAATAATCTGTTCTATTGATAATGACATACATCTCTCCCAACAAAGTACCGCTCAATTTTATTAGTTATAGAAAACTTGGCAGTTATCAAAAAAATAATTAAATCATAGCATTATTTATTTTTCGCCATATATAAACCCATATTAGAATATCATTTTATGATAACTAACTTATAAGCTAATGGTAAAAATATCCATAATTAGAAATAGCAGAATGAATCAAAATACCATCAATCTATTAAGGTTGTATCAATAATATTGAGTATATGTGAGATGTGTAAAAATACGAGGAACGGCTTAACCATTGAATATTGATAATAAGGATTATAATTATAAATACTCTTAAATCATCTATGTACAGCACATCATTATTTATCTTTTTCCTATCTAAATACCTCTCATACTTGATTAATTCTTTCTAAGATATACTTGATAACGATAAAATAACTCAGAATAGTGAATAGAGTTGATACTTAATACTTTATTGTTATTCTATTAAGAAAAAGGATACAATTCATTGATAATCAATTAAATAACATTAAAAAATCGGGAAAAGAACTAATTATAGTTATTATCAATTTATTCGTATTTTCATTTATTATCAATGTAACTTCATCAAACTCATACAATTATGATGTTATTGCTAACACCCCACTGTGTGAAACGATCATTTATCCTTACTGAGCTAGAAAAATACAGGCAATTATTACCATTTTACTTATAGTTGTTCCTTTATCGATCATAATAATAAAAAATATTATCAAAAAAGAGTATATAAAATTACCGCTTAGAGTAATTTGCAACCTCATCATACTTACTTGGATCTGGTGGGAATTTTTTGGGCAATATGAGAAGTGCTTTAGTTAATGGAAAAATAACTTTATTTAGATTATCCAAAATATTTAATATTTTTATTAATCAAGTTTAAATAAATCATTAACTTAATCCTAATCGCTTGGTTAAACGCCGTAAGTTAGCAGGATCAAGTGATAATTCTCTTGCTGTAGCAGCCCAATTTTGATTATTTCTTAGTAATGATTGTTTAATTAAATCACGCTGAAATTCATCTACAGCCATTTTTAAATTTTTCTCTTTGGCCGATGAATTTTCAGATGTAGTTATAACAGATACTTCTGAACTCAATGCAAAATGATTAATTTTTAAGATCAGACTTTCTGTTTTATTATCCGCTCTGGCTAATATAATCGCTCTATGGATTGCATGCTCTAATTCCCTTACATTACCCGGCCATGAATAATGTAATAAATAAAGACGTAATTCAGGACTAATGATCACTTGAGCAAGATTAAAACGTTGGCGATATTGCTCACAAAAATACCCAACTAAAAGTAAAATATCTTCACCTCTTTCACGTAATGAAGGTACATGTAAAGGAAAAATACTTAAACGATGAAATAAATCTGCACGAAAATTACCCGCTAATACTTCTTCTCGTAAATCACGATTTGTTGCTGCTAAAACACGAACATTCACACGTAAATTACGATCATCACCAATGCGTTGAATATCACCATATTGTAATACACGCAGTAGTTTTGCTTGAAGTGATAATGATAATTCCCCTATTTCATCCAAAAATAGCGTGCCATTATCTGCCATTTCAAACTTACCACTACGGTGGCTAATCGCGCCAGTAAAAGCGCCTTTAACATGCCCAAACAATTCACTTTCTGCAACGCTCTCAGGAAGAGCCGCACAATTTAAATAAACTAACGGATTATCTGCACGATTAGACATTTCATGAATGGCTTTCACAACAAGTTCTTTCCCTGTTCCTGTTTCTCCACTGACCAAAATATTCATATCAGCGAGTGCAACAATTGCTATCTCTTTTTTTAGTTGCATCATGACAGGGGATAAACCAATAATTTCAGTTTTGACGGTTGGCTTAAAAGAATTACTTGGCGTAAATAACATATTTTGATTTTCAAGTTGTTCAATCAATAATGCGTTATTTAATGCTCCGGCTGTTAATGCCGCAATTAAGCGCAGCTCTTCATCACTGAATGTATCGAATTGATGAGGATCCATACCATCAAGTGTCAATGTACCAATTAAATCCTGACCTGAAAAAAGTGGTAATCCTATACAGGCATGAACTTTCAAATGTTCTCTATCAGGAATAAGCCCATCATAGGGGTCTGGTAAATCACTATCGGCAGGAAAGCGCACAATATCACCCGCTCTTGCAATCGTTTCAAGGCGAGGATGCCCCTCAAGTAAAAAACGGCGTCCTAGCACATCACGCGCTAAACCATCTATTGCTAATGGAATAAACTGATGAGGCTCATAGCGGAGCAAAGCAGCGGCATCACAATGAAATACTTGACGAAGCCTTGTCACTAAACGCTGGAATCTATCTTGATGACCAACATCTTTTTGTAATTCAATCGCAATTTTAGCCAACACATCAACAGAAAAGCCCATAAAATACCTCATAGTCATTATGACTACTATTATGGTCATTTTAACCCAACAAAGATAGTCATTTTAACAATAAAAATTTCTATTAAAAATAAAAATCATTATAAAACAATAAAATAAAAACTGGCACGTTTCTTGATTATATCAATGTAACACAGAATCTTTTGCTTTATTACGCGCTCTTTGCGCATAATATTTTTCAAAATAAACAGGTGAAAATATGAGTTTACGCGACCAATCTTTAGGACAACTGGCTTTATCTATTTCAGGTGCCAGCGCCATATTTCGTCAATATAATTTAGATTATTGCTGTGGTGGTAAAAGGTCATTAAGTAAATCAGCAGAAAAAGCCGGATTAGATATTAATGAAATTGAAAATAAATTAATCGCGCTTTCAGAAAAACCATTAGAAAAAGATTGGCGACAAGCTCCGCTTAGTGAAATTATTGATTTTATTATTGTCCGTTATCATGATAAACACAGATCACAATTGCCTGAACTTATTCTGCAAGCCGAAAAAGTTGAGCGTGTCCATGAAGCTAAACCTTCTGTTCCCAAAGGATTAACTCATCAACTAACACTTATATTAGATGAATTGACCAGCCATATGATGAAAGAAGAAAGAGTGCTTTTTCCTATGATAAAAAATGGATTAGGCAGCCAAGCTGGCGCTCCAATTAGTGTTATGGAACATGAGCATGATGATGCAGGTGAAATTGTCGAAGTGATAAAATCCATTACTCAAAACGTCACACCACCACCTGAAGCCTGTACAACATGGCGAGTACTTTATAATGGCATCAATGAATTTATTGATGACTTAATGAACCATATTAATCTAGAGAATAATTTATTATTTCCGCGGGCATTAGCTGGAGATAAATAAGTCATTGGTAGGGGATCTCATATCCCCTATTATAACTTACCTTAGATATAAAACTTATCTATTATAAATGCTTTAAATACCTTTATATTCTAAGAAGTTATTGATAATAATTCAGTTTCCATTATCAAATATTACCTAACTTGAGATAACAGAAAGAAAAATGAGCACACACTATTTAATGTGCTCATTCCTAAATGTGCTTATTCGAAAATATTACTCATTGCCCCATTGATTTAAGAATGTCGCAATTTCATCAATATGTTTTTCATCAATTTTTGCTTCTTTCGCCATCTCTGTTTGCGCTTCTTCGCTGATTTCTTCGTTATTCATTAAACGTGTTAGTAACAATTGAAAATAATGCGCTAAAGGGGTACGTTCTGATTCATCAACAGATATTTGAGTTTCTGCTTCGTACTCGTCAACAATATCGTAATATTTCAGTGAGATTTCATTATTCATATATTGCCTCAAGGTTTTAGCATACAAGATTAATATCGGAGATATTAAAACTTAATCAGTTTTACTGTGGCATCGATATCTACTTCATCATCAGTAAAAGTGAGTTTTTTTCCGTGTAGTGTCGTGATTTCAATCTTTTTTAACGTACGGGTTTGATTAGGGTTATTCGCTGATCCTGATTTAAGACTATTCATTAGCATACCGACAGATAATATTGTATTTTCTTTATTAATATGCGTTTGGGCAGGTACTTCTTCGCTATAAACACGATAAGATTTTATTGCGGTGATCTTAATACGCTCACCTGCGATATAAAGATATTTGCTATCAGGGATCACTTTAACCGCATAGGCAGATAAACCTTTTGTATTCGTTGTTGGTTCAAAAGTGACATTTGCGTCTTTCTTAATTAAATCAGGATTGGCAACTTTAACTATATGAAAATAACGGTTATCACCGTTTTCATCTTTAATAAATCCAAAACCTTTATCGTCAAACCACTTCGTGATTGTTCCATTCATTGCCATTATTGCCTACTTTATCGTCTACTTAATTTTTAACACGCACAATACACAGTATAAAGCACAATACTGATACAAACTATGCCTTTAGTTTATAGTCTAGACTATAAACTGTCACAATCTATAGATAATCGTATTTAGATGTCATTCGCCAATCACATTAAAATTCGCTATTATCCTTATCCGCTCTTTACTGGATAAGCTAATGTCTAAGATTATTGATGATTTTATTGCGCCACCTTGCCATGACGAAATTAAATATATCTATCAAGATGAGCATTTAATTCTTATCAATAAGCCTTCTGGATTACTGAGTCTTTCAGGAAAAAATCCACAAAATTTAGATTCTGTACATCATCGATTAATCAAAATTTTCCCAAATTGCACTCTAGTTCATCGCCTAGATTTTGGTACTTCTGGTTTGATGGTCATTGCTCGCAATAAAATAATTAATGCTGCACTTTGCCAGCAATTTAGCCAACGTGCGGTAACAAAAGTTTATCATGCCCTACTTTGTGGGCACCTTCATAATGATGAAGGGATTATTGATGCACCAATTACTAAAGATCCTGCCCTATTTCCACTAATGTCAATTAATGCTATCACAGGTAAACCCGCCCGTTCTCATTATCACGTTCTTGAACGTTTTTACCAAAGGTTAGAAGATGGCTCTTCTCTTCCTCTAACGCGGGTTAGACTCACACCAGAAACGGGACGTACGCATCAACTTCGCATTCACTGCCAATACTTGGGTCATCCTATTTTAGGCTGTGATTTATATGGTGGCCGCTTATTATCAGGAACTGAAAAAATACCTCGGCTGATGTTACATGCCAGCGAATTACATTTTATTCATCCTATAAGCGGCACACCAATTAATGCACAATGTGAAAGCCCATTTTGATAACAGATAATTACCACATTAAATCATCTGGAATTTTAAAATCTGCATACGGGTCATCTTCATCTTGCTCTTCTTGGCTAAGTGCATTATTTAATAAAATGCTCTCAGCATCTCTTTGCATGATTTTATCCGCGACACTTGCAGGAATAATGGCATATTCAATTTTGCCATTGCTATCTACAATAAGACGAGCAATCGCAAGACGACCACTTATGAGCTGAGATTGTGTCAATTTATCAACAATAATATTTTTAATGACGTTGCTGTCAGTGAAATTAAAATCAATATCCCCTTTTGTTGGAATAATTCGATTCATCTCAATTAACTGTTTTACCTGAGCTTTATATTCTTTCGATAAAGCGACCTGCTTTTGCTGCTCATTAAGTTGTTTATCACGCTCAAGTTGCGCTTTCTTATTCTCTTCAACCGCTTCTCTCGCCTCACGCGCCTGAACACGTGATTTTTTAGCCGTTCTTTGTACTTTTGCCATCTTTTTGCTGGTCACAAGGCCGGCTTTTAACATCTGTTCTTGTAAAGTAAGTTTCGCCATTTTTCTATCTGCATTAATTAAGTCATTTATCCGATTATACCTGTAATTTTTAAGAGTGCATTAAACGGCTTAATTGACTGGCTCATTATGATGAAGATAAAAGATTAACAACAAGTCATTGTACGGTTTGCAAGATACAAAATAGATGCAAAGCCATGAATATCCCATAAGGAAGGTGTAATTCAGCGTCTACCATTTTTCAAAAAATATTTATCCTTCTTTTCTAATTCTTCCAAGATGAATAAGGGCATGTCAATTTATACCGCGACTTAATTCTAATGACATAGTGATGGCATACATAATATTAAAGACTTAATTATTACTCTTATATTGCTAT
Organism: Providencia sneebia DSM 19967; assembly: GCF_000314895.2. Lineage (GTDB taxonomy): Bacteria > Pseudomonadota > Gammaproteobacteria > Enterobacterales > Enterobacteriaceae > Providencia > Providencia sneebia. The sequence continues at coordinate 3,853,289 of NZ_CM001773.1, forward strand.
TTTGAGAAAAATAACACCATATAAACCTATATTGAGTAGAAGAATTTTCTAAATTTGTGATTTTGATTAATGAATAAGATAAATTTTTATTCTCATTATTCCTTATAATAAGGTTCTTAATATTGATATGGTGGTTTTATGCAACGAATTATTGTGATTCTGCTTTTTGCCGTTGTGACATTTACATGGGGAACAACATGGTTAGCGATGAAAATTGCAGGAGAGAGTATTCCTCCTTTATTTGCGACAGGATTACGTTTCCTTTCCGCATCACCATTCTTATTTATCTTATTAATTTCTTTTAAAAAACCAATATTATTCCCACAGGGCCAACGTATTTTTCAACTGATAATTTGTTTATTCTATTTTGCAATTCCATTTTCTTTAATGATATATGGTGAGCTTTATGTAAGCGCGAGCTTGGCTGCTATCATTTTTTCTATTATGCCTGTTGCCGTCTTAGTCGCATCAATAATATTACTCAAAGAATCAGTCAATCTTTATCAAGTTACAGGGTTAATTGTGACGCTCTTGGCATTAACTTTAATCTTAATTAATGAGTCAATTGACAGCTTAAATGGGGAAAGCATAGGAATTATAGCACTATTAAGTGCCGTTATATTGCATGCCTTTCTATATACTAAAACGAAAAAGATATGCAGTTCTATTTCTGTGCTTACCTTTAATGCTTTACCGTGTTTAGGTGCCGGATTACTACTTACGGCTGCAGGATGGTGGTTAGAACATCCGAATATCACGTTGGTGTCAGTTAATTCATTATATGCCGTTATTTATTTAGGTGCATTTGCTGGCGTATTTGGAATTATGAGTTATTTTTTACTACAGAAAAAAGCGACACCTTTTCAAGCTTCAATGGTTTTTTTAATTTTTCCATTAGTCGCTATCTCGCTAGATACATTAATTTATGAAAAATCAATTGCCGATGAATCAATGCTTCTTCTTTTACCTTTAGGTGTGGGAATGTTTTTACTCCTGCGAGGAAATACATTATCGAGTAAAGAGAATGAATCAATACCCTCAAAAACAATTGAGAGTGAGGCTTAAAAACCAACCTAAGCTATTTGTCACATTATTAGTTAGCAGCATGCTTTTGTTGCTAACGACATATGTTGACCACACAAAACTACTGTATTAAATAACACATTATTTTTAATTTGAGCAAATCTAGTGAAGCCAAATACAAACGATATGATACCTCTATGGTTTATTTCGGTGTAAGTCTGGAAGAAGAAACTCAGGCTATCCACAACAATCTCGATCGAGGGTAACATTTTTGTATTAGCTCAGACTTTCGCTGATACGGTTTATATGTAAAACATGGTTAAACCTGACAGGTTTATTTGAACGAAAAGTGGAAACCTAACCGATAACTGTAATAAATATCCTCCGGCATAGCCGGAGGTTTTTAATATGCGCCTATAAGGCTTTATTGCCTGCCGCGCCCTAACAGGCGCATATAACGGCTCTGACATTTGTTTCTATGAGTTACTTACTGCCCGTAAACGGGCTACCCGGATATATTCACTCGGAGGTTGATGTGGGTTGAGTTAGATTGACATGCATTGACTGGAAACGTGGGGAAAGCCTTACAAACACTGGATTTCAGATACAAAAAAAGACGTCGGTTGACGTCTCTTGATGTTCTTATGGTGCGAAGGCCGGACTCGTACTTTACAGATAATGCATTGCTTTTATTCAGTATAAATTTACAGATAATTTTTTGTATACTTAAATGTATACTCAGTAGTTTGGGGTTTGAAAACTAAATTAATTAGCATCACTCCCTCTCTTATATAAGCTTCTGCCATAATACCATTTTATCCTTCTTGTTGGACATTATTAAAATACTAACACCCTATCTCTTATCTATTGTAATCCTTAGTAATTGTTAAAAATAACTTGTCAATGCCTTAACACTGCTCAACAACAACATTTAACTTAAGTGCAATTACGTTTAAGGACAGACATGGCTATAGGCTATTTTTTACGTGTTGGTGATAAAACAACTTGCGGTAGTCAGATTCTGACGGGTGATAATACTTTTATATTTCATGGAAGATCGGCTGCACGTCAGGGCGATCTAGTTACCTGTGGAAAGCATTCTGGGACATACAACATACTTGGTGGCGTTAGCAATGTATGGGGTAATGGCAGAATGATGGCGGGAACACTGGATAGCTTTAGCTCCTGTCCATGCAAAGCAAGACTGATAAACTCGATCACTGATTGCTACAGCAAAGAAGATGAACCGATGTCTCGCGCATATAACCCTGTAGCTACCCAGGCTCCTATTCAGCAAACAATTAGCCAACCAAGTAATCATTATGCTCCTCCTATTATTGCCAATAACAGCAACAAAATTAAAATTGATGCGCAACACCTAATTGATTGTGCTGATGAGCTTTGTGAAAAACACCTCTATTATCCAGACATAAAGAATGCATTCCAAAGTCAAGTAGAAGCTTTTGCTTATCTTATTGTTGATCAAGTTGAATCTGGCCAAAAAAGTTATGAACAAGGTTCTGCCGAGTTAAAGCAGGAAGAGAAAAGCTTACTGGAACAATCACTAAACTGGTTAACTAATGGTCTTTCAATTTTTGGTGGTGCAGGCATGGTGTGGGCTGGTGGTGCATTATGTGGAACAGGGCTTGGCTGTATTATCGGAGCTCCTTTAATTGCACATGGCGCTAATGGTATTTACGAGGGTATAGAAGGTTTAGTAGAAGGACGAGACGATATCGATGGCCCACTAAGAGATACATTATTCAATTGGAGTATACTCGTTTCAGCTGTGATCATTTTATTATTTTATTATTTTATTATTTTATTTAAAAATGATATGGGCATTAGAGTCTTTAGGACGGCGTTAATATAGGGTAGAGCCTTAGTCTCTACCCACATTATACCCACCCTAAGCATTCAATGGAGCTTCATTTGTTAATATACTCATACATCTTTTCAGTCATCACCCACAGCGCCTTATTCAATTTAATATCCCCATCAATACCGTTCACTGAACGAGTACGAGCGCGTTTACCTTTCGCATTTCTGCCTGATAATCCCCCTTTAATTAAATTTTCTTGCAAACGTTGGTACACCGTCCAAAGATCGTCCTTCTTATCTTCTACACGGCGTGGTTGTAATACTTGCGCTTCGGTGATCGGTTGATGTTCTTCGCCATAACGATACATGAGAGCGGCTTGGGCGAAGATCTGTTGTGCTGGTGGCGGTAATTGTAAGGACTGCATTTGCTCACGTTTTTCAGCGATAGCATCAAACGTACCTAACACTTCGTAAGCCCCTTCAATCACTTTATCGACGACATTACCTTTGTGTGGAACTCTGACCTCTCCAAAGGTATCGCCACAAACCAGCCCATTTTGACAAACATAGCGAAAAAAGCCGGGTAACATTTGATAGCTACTCGAACCATCATGGCTATTGAGTAAGATGATTTCAGGCACTTGGCTRCCCGTAATTTGGTCATGGCGTCTGAGGCGWARCAKATGCTTAGTATGATCRCGACGGCTTTCATCTCGAACACGGGTTTGGCATGACAAAGGAAACGGGTAA
>NZ_CM001853.1 GCF_000314895.2 Providencia sneebia DSM 19967
TGTTAGAGGATTGATTATGGCTTTGGTATCAATCAGTGAGGCAGCAAGACTAACAGGAAAAGCAAGAAGCACACTACACAAGTATATAAATCAAGGGAAACTGTCTACAACTACGGATAAAAACACAGGTTCAAAGAGCATTGAAACGTCTGAATTAATTAGGGTATTTGGTGAAATAAGTAATTCAACGACTACATGTAGTGACAGTGTCACACACGTATCAAAACAACAACAGGAAACATCTAACGATACACAATTACTACAGACAAAACTCCAGCTTCTTGAACAAGAAAATGCACACTTAAAAGCAGAAAAAGAGTTACTTTCAAAAAATTTAGATGATATACGTCAGGCGATGCTTCTAATTGAGTCCAAGCTACCAACCACGCCCGAACCAGTTGCACCTGCGTCAACCAAAAAACCGTGGCAATTTTGGAAAAAATAGCCGCTTGATGTCTTTTTCATTATGAAACCGAAACCGCTATTTTAATAACAAACGAGCAACATTAAAAATAGTGTTTTTTACGGTAGAAAAGAAGTGGTTTTAGCCCATTGAGGTGATTTTTTGAATGAGTGCTTAAGTGGCGTTACGCTTAAGCACCTTTATGTTAAATCTGAGCCAAAAGCAGCATATTTACTGATTTTGTAGAATGAGTTCATTTTATTCCCATTTATCCATACATAAGTGATTAATATTTTCGTTGCCTTAGACTCAAAAAAATGGCTTACTAAAATAAAATTTAACATAGGGAAATCGCATGAAACACCAAATAATCATGAGAATAATTGGATCTAAACAGGGACTAATCACGAAAGATCTTTCGAATTCAAAAAATGATGCAGTCCTAATTAATTCCATTGGTTACTCTAGAGAAAAAGATGAAAATGGCACTCCAATTCTGCGATTGACGATTGATAAAGATTTAGATCACTCAACCGAATTTATCTTTGACGCGATCAAAAATGATGAAAAAGTAGATATGACTATTAAATATTTTATTGAGGGGGAAGAGCCTTCTATTATCAATTACAGTAATGTCATTATTGACCGTATACAATCGTTATTTTGCGCTGAAGGATTCAATTTCGATGACAACCTTGCGATAAGACAAGGTAAACCGTATGAATTAATCCAACTAATTTCATATAATTAAATGCAGAATATGTAGTGATAATATATCACTACATAAAATAACAATGAAAAAAAACAAAATGTTTGAAAAACTAAATAATAAAGACAAAAATAAATTAAAATCAATTTATGAATCACTAGAAACAAATACTGATTTCAACTCTTGGATTTTTATTTTATTTCATAAAAAAAACATACTACCTATAATGTCACTGGTTTTTTTGATAAGTGAATTATTAATAATTATTTCCATTGATAATTATATAGTGCTATCAAGCATTACACTACTTATAACTTGCTTAACATCTACGGCAATAATTATTTGGATTGATTCATTTTTAGAAAGAATACCTTTCTTTTTTTATATAAAAATAAAGATAAAACTAATTTTAATAAAGCTACGCTCATACTTAGATTGAGGTTCATTCTTTTTTTTCATATTGTTCAAGAACTAGCCTTAACTTTTGAATTGATGAACCAGCAGATGCCAATAGTAATAATTTATTAGTAGAAGTGAGTTTTCTTTTGAAATTCTCATTAGTCCATCTAACAATACGAAAACCAACGTTATCAGGAAAATATTTTTCAAAAAAGGTAACTCGTTTTAATCCTTGAGGAGTTTCAGTTGGTAATCTTCTTATTTGTGTTCTTTTTATTGGGTCAACTACTTTATATGCTGCAAACCCCATATATAGTGAAGTCACGAAATCTAAATCGTAATATACCTTTTTAGCTGTTGCTTTATCTCCTCCAAATAAATTTACACCCTTTTCTATTCCTAGAATGGCAAAATTATCCCCCATATTTATTTCACTATCCGTAAATTCATACACTATATCAGATACACCTTGATGCGCTTTTCCAAGCCCTATTATCATACCTGAAAATCCAGCGCCTTTCATTGGAACGCTTTTTATTGTAGAACCAACTCTATAAGTAAAAAATCCAGCGGCTGTTTGTAATACCCCCCCCAGAATATCTCCTGTTTTATCGCTATAAAATGCCCACCCCTCACCAAAATAAGATCTAGTTGCGTTGTATAACTCTTTACTTGATTTTCTTAATGCTGAATATGCTGATTTTTCCGATTCAAATTCAAGTTTAATTTCCTCTGTATACTTATATATATCAGGCCAATTGCCGGTTGAACCTATGTTTTCTTTAACCCAATCCCTTGTGCCATCTATTCGTTGATGCCTAGCGTTGTTATTATATAAWGCAATATTAAAATCAGCTCGAATCAACCTTATTACTTCATTTATTTCACTTCTGTAACCTTGTTTACAGTAGGGATCGTCAAGAAAATACCTTGCAGAYAATTCTGATATTTTCCTTAGCTCATTTGCATACCATTCGAACGTTTCTTCTGGGCTAGAAAACATTAAAAGCTCCTTTCTTCCCATATACTRTATGTACTAGTACCAGCAATAACATGCTCCCAAGTAACCGATTTAAATCGAAACGATACTGACTCTTCTGGTTGGGCTTGATTATGAGTAATAGAATTAGGATAAAAGCAATTTAGGTCAACAATTGAGGCCTCTGTCAGTTTTATTTTATAATACAGTTCTAATCCACCATTCATTGATGTTCTATAAAATGCAAAATCACACGTTAATATCTCACTCGATGTTAAWGCTTGAGAAAGTAGCGGGGAAGACTTATCAATTGGCTTACGAATACTAATTGGCTGAAAACTGACATTTTGATGCATCGATAAATTAGAAGACAACTCATGAATAAGAATTTCGTTTTCGTGCCCCTTTTGATACTTGTTTCCGATAGAATCTATCGTTGAGCATCCTTTTGAGATTAATCCCTGCTTATTTCCTTCCAACGTAAGGTAGATAATGTTCGCCATTTGAGTATTCCCTTTATCATTAAAATCAAATATAGATAACACATCATATAATAACCCTAACTTAAGTTAAATCCGGAATTGGGTAATGAACGACTTACTTCATAATCACCGAACCAAACAATATAAAAAAGCCTTCATATTGAAGGCTTTCATTCTTTTTAGGCATACTGAATTAACTGCCAAGTAACCGCCTTATTATCATAAGGAGGAAAGGTATTTCCTTTTGCGATTGGTGCAGTCGTTGATGGAGTACCAACAACTTTCCAAACCCCACTTTCAGGGCATTTTTGCCCTGTTGTTCCGGTCGTACCAATAGGACTTTTTGACATAGTAATATCCTGAGTAAAAAAACTGGTCAAAATTAACCACAATAGATATATGGTTAAATCACAATCATATCAACCAAGATAAATCTTAAATTTGACTTTACTAGGAGTTCTTCGCTCCATTTTGATACTAGTACCACATTTGGGCATTAATGGTCTAAAAAAATAAAAGTCATAATGTACACTATATGTCATTGTTATAAATATATAATTATATTTTATTATTTTTTGAAAAAAACAACGCATTGTTTTTAATGCTTTTTTTTATGTTCAATGTACTTTGCACAAAATATATTTTTGATGGTAGTATTGTTGAAACAAAAAATTAAGGGAAATACTAATGGCACAGCCACCAAAAGCTGTATTACGATATTTATGTAGCTGTTTAGACTGTAAACATGTATGGGTTAGCAGAGCAGGCTATGGTACGCCTAACTACTGCCCACGTTGCAGAAAAACAAGAATTTCAGTAAAACCATCGAATTAACAGATTATGTAAAAAAACTAATTAAATGTAGAGGGATTTATGTCTGTAAAATCAAAAGGGGCGTGTCCATTTTGTAACGAGCAAATAGTCCCAATTATTGTTGAAGAGAATTCAATTAGACGAGACAAATGTCAGTGCCCTGAATGCTCAGGGATTGTCTATGTATGCCGCTCCCCTGGGTGCAATAACTACACTAAAGGTGGTGATTTTTGGGATGATGAGCTGTGTCCATCATGTACGGATGGAATATCTGGGAATGTTAAAGGGGTCGCCGTAATTAGTGCGGTTGGCCTTCTATTTAGCGCCTTTCAAAAAAAAGATTAATTCAATATTAAATACATCCTGTTGCTGCTAGCAGATTTATCTACTGGCAAGTATCTAATAAAAATTAGACTTATTCTTACTGCATTATAATGGGGAAATTCTATGTCAAAATCAGACCGTAAATTTGTAAATCTAAGCCAAGATCATGAGTTAGAAGATTGGCTTTACAGAAATAAATTTTCAAAAAAAGAAGAAAACTTAAATGAGTTGATTGAGATTATTAACAACAACGTTAAAGATGGTAATACATCTGATAACATTACATGGGAAGAACTTGATTCCGCATTAAAAAATAATCGAGATTGGTTTATTTCTTTAGTTGCAGTTGGTGAGTGATTTTTAGGTTCTTATAAGACCCATTATGTTAAACGGGAAAGTTTAGTTCCTAAAACAGCTCGTTTATAACCATCAAAACGCCTACAATCAATTTTAAGCACTAAACACACCCAATATCACCATGAAAGTTTAAAATGGTTCAGGGCGCGTTTTAGCCGACTTTTAACAATGTTGATATTGAGAACAAAAACACACTAAAATCATCAAAAAGCACAAACTTGTTTTGTGGTGGTTGACGATTTGACCAACCGAGTGAACGAGGGCGGTAGGTGCCATAAAAACCTTCAGAGTGATTTTTATGGCTACATTTAATGGGGTTGGTTAGTTTAAAACATTGGATTATAGTGTTAGTTAGATTGGTGTTTTTGGTTGCACGCCTAAGCTACTAATTGCTTAAGTGCCTTTATGTTAATTTCATAAAATCTAAAATCAAACGACTTTCTTTAAAGGGGTAATATCTATATTCAAAGCTATTTTTATTTCTTGAACTAGATGCCAAAACATTACTGGAGGAATCGCATTTCCTAGAGCTTTATATTGAGATGAATCACTTCCCACTAATTTAAATGAATCAGGGAATGATTGAATTCTAGCAACTTCTCTTGGTGTAAAACGTCTATATTTACCATCGATACAAAGTACTGGGTCAGTACTATTTAAACTTACTTTAGCTAGGTGTGCTCCAACGGTATTACACGGCTGATCAACATCCTGAGCACGACCTTTATTCATTTTTTTATTACTATTTAACAATCCTTGGACAGCTCGTTCGCTGAAATAATATTTAGCATCAATATCACATTCAGGAAAAATAACATCAGCTAAAGTAGCTTTCTTTATGTTATTTAATATCGGAAATTTAAAATTATTAAAATGGCTTTCACTTTTAAATCCAACAATAAAAACTCTTTCTCGTTTTTGAGGAACACCGAAATCAACAGAGTTTAATAATTTCCAAGTAACGTGATACCCGCTTTTTTTAAATTCCTCTAAAATTAGAGGGAATGCTTTTTTGTTATTTGCTGACAATATTCCTTTGACATTTTCAGCAATAAAAACTGATGGCTTTTTTTCTTTCAAAACCTTGCACATTTCAAAAAAAAGTTCACCTTTCTCATCTTTAATACCTAATCGAGGAGGGTTTTGAGCAACAATAGAGAAACTTTGACATGGAAATCCACCAGTAAGTAGGTCATGCTCAGGTATTAAACTATGATCTAATTGTTTGATATCGCCTACAAATGTAGGGCACGTGAAATTTTTTTCTAAAATTTCTATAGCTTTTGGCTCAATATCATTTGCAAAGATTATATCTATATCATTTGATGCATAATGTTGACCTAGAAATTGAAAATCTCCTTTCAAACCTACATCAGTTCCACCACAACCACAGAACAAAGAGACTGCTTTTAATTTACTCATATGTACGTAATAACTCTACTTGCGTGTAACAATTTTCATTAAAGTAAATATCTGCACCATTTCGAGGTACCATCTTTATACGATCTTGTTTGTATAAACCAACAGGATCTTGGATTATCCATAAAGTATAACTTTCATCAGAAAGTTGTAAACGATAAACAAAATATCTATCTCTATGCGATTCGGCTGCCGCCCACTCATTAGGCGTAAGATGAACCCGGTTAACAGTAAAATCCTTCAGGCTTACTGTAGTTTTAACTTCAATATGACGCATAGTTGAATCTAATTCTCGAGATAAAACATCATAACCAACAGCAAACTGCGTTGGCATATGACTTACTAATTTAGCTAAATCAGGCCGCCCATTATTTGATAGCCAAATTTTTTCATGGGCTAATGTTAAGGCTTCACCTTCGTCACCAATTTGCTTAGTAATAAAAGCTAATCGGTCAGAAGGGATACTAGTTTTTTTAGAAATTTTTTCTTCAAATGATTTGAGTAAAAGTTTGCTCGAATCATTTACAAAATGTATCCATTCTGATTTTAAAGACTCTAGTTGTTTCAGGGTATGTGATTTTTGATAGTATTTAAATATAGGTGCATGATCTTTAAAGTATGATAAAAACTCCTTTGCATCATCTCTAAAAAAGAATTTACCTTTATAATCCTTGAGCATCAATCCCGCCAATACACAATAGTCTAATATATCTAATGCATACCGTTTAATATCCCCAGCAGTATCATAATTAACTTCGTTTTTACGATTATACAAAATCCTACCAATAGTAGCTGAAATATCTTCGTGATCTCGTGTTACTCTAAGATCATTTAATACACAATGACAAAACTCCACATCAGTTATATACAAGTCTTCCTCAGAAATAGCTGATGAATTATAAAAACAAGCTAACCATAATAGAGGATGAAAATGAATATCTGAAATTATAATTTTTTCAATTTCATTATTTTTTAAAAAACCACCGGGATATTGAAATGTAGAAATAAATCTTAAAAAAAACTCTTTTAAATTAGTTGTATTTGCTAATTCTTTAGATAAATCAGTAGCAAAATTACAATTATTTTTGGTATTTACCATGCTAAATAATGCAGTAATCTCTGTTCGCCAGTTATTTAATGTTTTTAACGTAACTCCTTCATTGCCAGGAAAATCATTTATTGCTGACAATATTTTTTCTTTAAAAACTGATTCAGTTTCACCATCTAACTCAGCAATTGAAAATGACATATATCCTAAAACATTTTCAATATTAGATTTAAACCTTGGCCTTGGATGATGTAGCCTTTGATAAAATTTAGTTGGAATTTTGTACATTTATAATTTCTCCAATATTTTTTTTGCCAAAGCCTGTGCTAATATAGGTGGTACTGCATTCCCTACCTGTCTAAACTGTTCTGTTTTATTACCAATAAACTCGAACCTATCAGGAAATGACTGTAATCTAGCACATTCTCTTACTGTAGGGACTCTATTAGCATAATAATGAAAATGATGCCTATGCCCAGTGTCAATAGTTGGTGATGGAGCATGATCAGGGAATCGAGTCCAAGCAACATTAAAATTTCGACTATTTTTCAATTCTTCAGGTAAAGCTTTATAATTCTTCCCTGGGGGGACTAACTTAATAGTTTCTTTAACTTTTTCAGAATGATTTGCGGCAATGTGGTTAAGCACATGAGATGAATTAAATCTCATTAATTCTTGATAAGCATTTTGAATAGGAAGCGCATACTCTTGAATAGTTTCACCCAATTCATTTTCTAGAACAGGTAGGTCATGCAAAGCATCATATGTACTTATCATTTTTTTAAAAATCAAATCTTCCTGCTCTTTGTGCGTAGGCAAAGGGAAATCAAATTTTTCCATAGCTTTAGTTCCAATAAAAAACACTCGGCGTCGATGTTGAGGAACTCCATATTCAGAGGCTTTTAATACCTGGAAATTTACCGTATAGCCTAATGTTTCAAGGCTTTTAATTATTTCATCCTTAATTTTTCCTTTGAATAAGGAAATGATTCCAGGAACATTTTCAATCAGAACGTATTTAGGATTAAGTAAAGATACGATACGAATAAAAGACAGATATAACTGATTACGTGGGTCTTCTAGTTTTCGTGGCCCTGATAAGGATAATCCTTGACATGGTGGTCCTCCAATAACAACATCAATAGAACATCCATTTAGCTTATCTAATATTTGCTGATTAGAAATTTCACGGATATCACCAAGAATGGTTTTTGCATCTTTATGATTTAATTTGAAAGTTTTAAGGGCGGCTTTGTCGTGGTCTATACCTAAAACAGTTTTGAATCCCTCTTGTTCAAAACCATAGGAAAGACCTCCACAACCACAAAATAAATCAACAACATTTGGCATAATTTAACTTATAAATTAACAATAAATAGGCGAATGAATACTATGTTATATAGGTTTTTGAAGCAAATTGAGGATACTCAGAAAACAATATTTAAAGCTTTAAAATAACCCACGGTAGGTGCTCTAATAAAACCCTAGTGCTAGACTTTTACGGTGGTTAGGCTGCCCATCAATGCTCCTCAAAACGATTTTAAGACACGACCATCCCCCCTATAAAACAGCAAATCCACGCTGAAAGCTTATAACGGTTCAAGCGAGAAGGATGACAAATACCACCGCCTTCCGAGCATCAAATTTGATGAGACAATTTATTTTTTGGAAGGGTAAAATGGTTCTAATCCTGATTGTGTAGCCTGAATGATTTCTGCTTTTTTTTCAGTGAAATTATAACGCGAGTCCTCCTTAATTTCTTGTAGGCTAAATTGCATTTCTAAGATGTTCTGCACACACAATTGTGTTTTAAGTAATGACTCCATCATGACTTTCATCTTATCGATTTCAGGCTCGGGCTGCTTATTTTTATTTTGATGATATTCAAATGCTCGAATACCAATATTTATCATTTCAACGCACAATTTGGATATATTAGCATCCGCATGAGTGGCTCCATGATTTAATCGTTCATCAACCATCGATTTAATTTTATCAAGCGTCTTTTGTGGCAAATAAATATGTTGTTTAGGCATGTTGTTTTATTTCCAGAGATAAAAACCACCCACATCTGTGGGTTCGTGTTGAAAAATAGAGCACCCACATTAAACCCATAAAAGGCAAATATCAAGCTGTTACCTTAGCCCACAAAAAGCCCATTGCTAGAGCTAATACGATAATAATTAACAGAAAACCCACTAAAGTGGTCAAATTGGTGTCTATGACGCCCATCAAAGCGCCATATTTGTGGGCTTAGCACGCTATTTTTGTCAATTTTCACCGATTATTCTTCATTTAATCCCCTGATTTAAAATCAAATTCTAGCAAAATAAAATTTTGCGTAGGGTGTGGGAATTAACTTTCTGAGAAGCATTATTTAAATCCATGGTTAAGATTGGCTTGTAGATAATTAGCGATAAGCCATTTTTATTAAAATGGTTATTACGTATCGTTGGTTATTTTATATTTAATAAAAATATTGACCGTATTTTTCGATGTTCAAAATAAAAGAAGAACAATTTTAATTGTAATTACTGACCCAAATGAGTCAGTTCTCAGTCACCCCCTTAAAACGCGTTGTAACGCGTTCTGTTGAGTTTTATTTATCAGAGAATGAAGAGTCGTTGTTTCTGTTAAGTCTTCTCTGGGTCACGCACAGGCCGTTTATTTCAGCGTTACTGGATAGACTGTGAGCGTAGCGAACTTAATCACACGGAACTTACTACGACTGAGTTGTTTAATGGTCGAAGACAAAAGAAATGTTCAGCGGTCTGCCCGAGCAAGGCGAGGGAGCTACTTAAGTGTTTTAAGGTATGTTTTGAAAAGGAGCAAACAATGTTTGCGACATCCTTTTAATTATTGTGAAACGTGATGTATCTGACAAAAATGGTTGAGTTATTCACAGGCATTTCCTTTTTTAACTTGTTTTTTTGTTTTTATCTTGTTTTACACATTCTTATTTCATTGATTATCAAAGGCTAAATAACAGATAGGCATAGAAATTTACGGTAATAGGCATAGAAATTTACGGTAATAGGCATAGAAATTTACGGTAATAGGCATAGAAATTTACGGTAAAACTAACAAAATAAGCATAGGTAAAATAAAAGACTTGCCTTTAATATTTGGATAGATTATTTTTTTTCTATCCCATTAGATAGGAAGCTATATGTCTGAATTAATCGCCTATAAATCGAATGCATTGATTGAAGCGAGTTACAAGCTAACTCTGCAAGAGCAGCGATTACTATTAATGTGCATCGGAAAGCTCAACCCTCAGGATCAAGCTCCGCAAAAAGCATTCAAAATTACATCTGGTGATTTTTATCTAGCATTTCCTGATATGGGAAAAAGTAATGCAGAACGACATTTAAAAGAAGCTATAGATAAGCTAGCTGATCGTTGGATATATATACAAAATAACAATGAAAGACGTCGTATTCGCTGGATTCAAGAAGAGGCTGAATATTTTGATGGTGAAGGAAAAATAGAAATTGTTTTTGCTGATTCCATTATGCCCTACTTAACTCAGCTGCAAGGTCAATTTACTAAAATTGTAATCAAAAATGTATCAACACTAAAAAGCGTCTATAGCATTCGTTTATACGAATTATTAATGCAATTTAAAGTGATTGGCGATCGACTAATTAGTATTGATGATTTCCGCTCAATGCTAGGTTTGGATGAAAAAAAATACGCAACTTTCAAATCACTTAATCAATGGGTAATAAAACCAGCAATAAAAGAATTAAACCAAAAAAGCAATCTATCAGTATCAGTTGATACAGTAAAAAAAGGTAGGAGTGTATTTGCACTTCACTTTCACTTCAAAGAAGACCAACAAATAAAAATGA
>NZ_CM001854.1 GCF_000314895.2 Providencia sneebia DSM 19967
CATTATGCGGTGGAGAATCACCATATTTAACAATGGCTAAGTGAATTTTGGGCAATCGAAACTGCCCTAATGTGATAATTTGCAAAATCCAGTGAATATAAGGAATTTTTAACCTATCCATTCGCCGACAATAAACAACATGCTCCGCAAACATTAAACGAGATTGCTTATCAACAACTTGCAAACTTTGAACCAAGAAAAGGACATCCCAACCTAATTTACGGGCGTGAGCAATCCAATTAATCAAATCTTGACGGCTTTTATCTGCCCAAGATCGGGAATTAAACCACGTTCCACATTCATCAAGTACCAATAACCCGTTTAAATCCTCATTATATGAGGTGTTACCACGCCCTATTGCATCCAAATCAAAAGCAGTGGGTTTATCGGGCACACGGACTAAATTAATATTCTTAGCCCGATAGCCAAACATTCCCGTAAATGAAATATTTAAATTTGTGGCAACTTTACGCCCTTTCATTAAGTAGTCGCGTATTTTGTAAACGGCTGACAGTGTTTTTCCTGAGCCTAACTTACCCGTTACAAAGTAAACCGCCATTAGATTATGACTTCCTTATCAAATGGATAACGAGAATAAACAAGCTCATGAGAGCCATTATCAATCAGTTCTAGCATTTCAAAAAACAAAGAATATGGCGAATAATTTTGATGGTCAGGGATGTTGTAAGAATGTTTTTTATCTAACAGAATTAGTTTATAAAAACGGGAAAATGAGGGATGTAATCCATTGAAATAAAATTCATTAAAATCATAAAAAGGATAATCCTCTTTTTTAATTATGGCATCTTTAATTAAAAAAAAGAAACAAGGCAAAAAAATAGCCCGATTAAGCTGGCTTGTTTGTTTTCTTTTCATTGCACTCCCCAAATAATATCGACCGCCGTTTTTATTTCTTACTGTGAAAAATAAATTTGAATACAATTCAATTGGAATATTCATCATTTAAAATGCTCCTAATGCCATAGCGAGTTTATGTTTCCAAGATAGAACAAGGGAAAGGATATAAACAGAAACGATAATGTTAAAACATGTTTCAAAATTTGAGGGTAAAAATAAAGAAAACACATCAATAATAGGTGCTATTTCAGTTATACTGCTATTTATCCAATTAATTAACCCTGAAATAAATCCTGAGAAAACATATGAAAAAACAGCATACGTTATCGCAAATCCAGCCAATAATTTAACTGCTTTCCAAACAATGGAGGCAACAACATAAATTCGCCAAGCCGAAAAAATCGCACTCACTAAAGCAGGGATCCAAGCAAATAGTAATGGCATAACTTAGCTCTCTTTTGGTTGAGGTTTTAGTGCATTAATTAAAGTGATAAAAACAAACCATAATGTGAAAAACATAAAAATGTAATATAATAACGACTTTATTTTGTTAATAACGCCACAATCAATCACAACTTCATAAGGTAAACCTTGAAAAATATAAATGGGGGAACATTCTTTATAATGCGGTATTAATTGAGATAATGAATTGGATAAAGAATCCATTCCAAATAATGAGGTGACATTAGAATAAGATTTAAAATCAGTGCCATAATCAATAGTCGCACCACCATTAGAATAACGGTCAATAGATTGTGTAATATCAATTAATTTATTGCCTTCGGGCAAATGTGAATCTAGCGCTAAAACTTGATTTTTCCAATTTGGAATATCACTGATGCCATACGGATCACGATGGGTGCTTACTGAATTAATAATATCAGCATACAACGTGTAATCATGAGAATCCCTTGCCTGATTCTCATTTAGCGTCAATTCCGTCGATGAAAGTCGAAAATGATAGTCAAAAATTTCGCGCCAATCAGCATCGGGTTTACTCTCGACTTTCAAATAATCATCAACGTTTGATAACGTTTTATCAATTCGATTTGTGGAGTCACTAATATTATTGGTATTTTTATTTATTTTATCTAAAACTTGTGAATACTCACCGTTTCCACTGCCGCCTTCATTACCACCATTGTTACCATTCCCTCCCTCATTGCCACCGCCTTCGTTACCCCCTTCATTACCACCGTTATTATCATTGGGTGTACCTGTAGAATCACCATAATTAGGGTCAGCAACACCCACAGGACGCCAATCAGCGGCAATACGATCACCCACAATCACACCAATAGATGTTGATTCGTATTTACACCCTTCATAATTAGCAACATAATTCCCTGATGAATCTTTGCGAGCAGGTGAAAATGAGTAGTTTTTTAAAACAGGTTGAGATTTACAGTAATTTTCAAGTGATCCCCCTTCAATCGTAGGACAGCCATAGGTTTTATTTAAGGAGTTTTCAGAATAGACTTTTTCATTAGGGCAATAAAATGCCGTGTAATTATATTGTACAACGACCGAATTGATTTTATCTGAGGATGAATACGTGTCTTTATCTTCAACCCAATCCACAATACAGGTCACATTCGTATATTTTAATGAAATATATCTTCCCCCTTTTCTTTCCGGTAATCCAATATAAGAAACACCTGAAAAAGTTGCAGCAGGAAATTGGTATGTTCCTTTATAACAGTTCAACGCTTGAGAATTTGAAATGTCCGTTGATGTAAAAAAAGGAACAGACCAATACCCTGTGTCGGGGGAATATTCAGAATAGTTATAATCAAATTTACCCTGAGTGACAGGATAATCTTTTATCGCAGAAAAAGATGATAACGGGAATAATAAAAACCATAGAAGAAAGCGCATAATTTAATTCCTTTAATAGAGGGCTATGCCCCCTATTAATTAATAAGTATTAAACTTTGTTAGATACTTTTTTGAATAATTTAATGGCAAGGAAACCGCCGACAACAAGAGCAATCACGGGCCATGCTAAATCAATCATTCCCGTTGCTGTTTCACCAATAGACGTAATCGCATCTTGAGCAGGTTGTGGAATAGATGATTCCGCTGCAAGTGCAACCGTTGGTAAAACGACAGAAGAAACAACAATTGATGCAGCAAACAGTTTTGATTTAATAGATTTCAACATATAAAACTCCAAATTAAGATAACTCACGAGTGAGTCGGTCAAAGAAACCGAATAAATATCCGGCAGAGAATCCCGAAGCAACAAGAATAGATAAATACCCAGCAAGCTCTAACATAATTACCTCGGCGAAGATAATCGCCCACAAATAAATGACAATAGAAAAATAATAAAGCCGAGAGATATATAAATATAATCTCTCATTTC
Organism: Providencia sneebia DSM 19967; assembly: GCF_000314895.2. GTDB lineage: Bacteria > Pseudomonadota > Gammaproteobacteria > Enterobacterales > Enterobacteriaceae > Providencia > Providencia sneebia. The sequence continues at coordinate 3,227 of NZ_CM001854.1, forward strand.
AATCATTATTTGAGGGTCAATCATGATTTAAAATTCCAGTTATCCATAAATGTTATTTCTTTGGTAATAATGGTTTACCATCAAAGCGAATCAATGAATCTGAAACATACTGATACTGCTTTTTAAGCTGTAAGGGTTGGTGTTGGATCGCAGAAAAATGAAGATGATCGTTATAGCTATTCAACAATTGAGCATTAAGCAATTGTCGATCATGATTTTTAAAATAATGCTGATTATTTAGATTCATTATTTACCTTTCTTACCATTTACCTCATTAGCTTTTGAACTAATGAGTTCTTTATGACGTTAAATCTACCCTAATGAGTTCATTAGCTCAAGAGTTAATTAAAATAAATTGAGTTAATGAGATAATATGTTCATTAACTCATTGAATTTTGAATTAGGAGTCATGACATGGCACCAAAAAGAAAGACATATAACATTACTGAAGAAAGACAACTGAGATTAGAGCGTCTTGCTATACATGTAAGCCAACGAATAGGAAAACAGATTAGGTGGTCTGAACTATTAACTTATCTTATTGATAAATTTGATAAAGAAGCTGCGGATGAAATTATTTCCGAACATGAAATTGAAAATCGCCCTAAGTTAAGCGATTTTTTTGAGAAGAAAAATTAGCATTACTTTTAAATATAATGAAGATAGAGGTATAACTTATGGAATTTGAAGAGCTTATTGAATATGTAAACAATAGGTTTCCTTTGTACAATGAAGATGTTAAAAAACAATTAGTTGAAACAATTCGTTGGATAAACGTAGAAACAGAACAAGATAAAGTAACTGATGACTTAAAATGCAAAGCAGCAAGAGAAATCATAAAATGCTGTAGAGATTCACCTATACCTGAAATCAAAATAGCGTTATTAAATCTCGTCCTTTCGGAATTTATAAAAAATCCACTAAGCATAGATATTCCTGATGTTGAAAGTGCTTTATGGCTAGTAAGAGATTTAACATATGGACATCCCCAAATACCGCCGACACTCCCTATTAAACCCATTGACCGGAGTAAAATGTTTAGCAAAATCAAACGAGCTAAAATGGATTAATAAAAACTACTTATAATTTTATAAAAGGAAACGAAATGGCAGATATAGCTTCAATTACAGCAGGTTTAAACGCAGTTAAACTGGCATTTAATATTGCAAAAGATATGAAAGAAGCAACCGCGGCATATAACGAAGCGGAATTTCGACTAAAACTTAGTGAGTTATATGTAAATTTAAGTGATGCAAGAATAAATCTTGCTGATGCTAAACAAGAAATTATTGACCTACAAGCGGAGATCAATAACCTTCAAGGTAAGTTAAAAACCGCTGATGAATTAGAATTTCGAGATGGATTTTACTATAGAATAGAAGAAATTGATGGTAAGCCAAACGGGCCATTCTGCCCAAAATGTTATGAAGGTAATGACAATAAATTATCAACCGTCATGAAAGCAACCGGAATTCATAGTCATTTTGGTAAAAAATATTGCCATGAATGCCAAAGTCATTTTTAAGTTATTGGCTCGCATAATGCGCTCTATGTGTAAAGACGAACCCTCCCGATTGCGGTAAGCCCCAAAACCATTCTACCGCAATCGCTCAGAACCCTTTTGTAACATAGCGACATATATATTATGCGAACCTAAGTATGAAATGAAGAAATCCAGCGTTCTTGCTGGTTAATTGTGTTGGTTAGTTTAGGCGTTAAAATCAGAAAATAAAGTCTATCCAGCGGTTTTGATGTTCTTCAGGTAAATCGGCTTTGTCTAAAAACATACGATAACAAACAATGTGCCCTGAATGAGTAACTTGCTGCACTGAAACAAACCCATCACCGAATTCAGCTTGTGACCAATCCTCTGTCAATTTTTTACGTGCTGCCATGTTCAGCTCAGACTTTTGGCTCAACAAGTCAATCACCATCGGCAAAGACAAATTATTTAACCTTGCTTGGATCAGTAAACCAGATAAAAATTGCTTATTCTGTTTTATCAGTTTTCTTTTCATGGCAATGAAGAAATCCAGCACTTAGGCTGGATTAGTTACTTTATTTAGGTAAATCAGAGCCATCTGTAGGACGGCAAACTGCATCAGAAATACTATCTTTTAAATGGCTCACATAACATTGATAAGTCTTATTTTTATAGATCGCATTAAAATATTCAGTTAATTTCTCTGGTGTTCTATCCGATTCCTCAATAGTCACCCTATCTTTTTGTACACCTAAAGAAAATGCAGCTTTTTCTTTGAGGATTTCTTCATCAAGCTGTAATGGCGCAGATAATGCCGCTGAACTAACGATCATTAGTCCACTGAAAGCGATCAATTTAAGTTTCATAATTACCTCTTTTATAAAGTGTTGCTATGAGTATATTTCGTCTACGACCATTAGGCTATTAAATTGCTGACAACTTAGTCAAAAGAAGGCTTAACAGGAGGCGCAAGCGCGGTTTCCTACTACTCGATAAATCCCCCCTTTTTGTCGGCGAATAAGTGACAGCGTAACATGATGCGATTGTGTGTCGCCTTACATGCCCTGACGGGCATTAAGTAGATGAGATCGGCGTAACAATTCGAGCACGAATTAAAATATACATAGTATTTTCTGACTCAGATTCAGACTTAGAATCAAAAAGCCAGCCAATAACGGGGATTGAAGAAGCCCCTGGTGTCGATGATTTATCATTAATGGCACTATGTTGAATAAGACCACCAATCAACAGCGTATCACCATTATTTACCTGAACCGTTGTATTGATTGTTCGCTCGTTCAAAATGATGTCAGACGCATCCGTAATATTAGAGATGCTGCCTGAATTAGACGCAATATCTAACATGATGGAATTATCACCGAGTACAATCGGTGTCACCCGTAAATTAATCCCAACATCTTTACGAGTAATGGTTTGAAACGGATTTTTGATATCAACGCCCTCCCCAACAACTTTTCCCGTGACAATTGGCACATTTTGACCTGATGAAATAAACCCTTCTGAACCTGATAAGGCTAATATTCTGGGTACAGATAAGATCTTACTGTCTTTTGAGCCTTCAACCGCAGTTAAGGCAAGAGAGAGAATATTGCCCGAGTAAATGCCAAATGAACCGCCTAATGATGATAACGATTCACCTAGTGAGCTGGTATTTACGCCCCCGACAACATTAGAGCCTGATTTTTTCCCTGCACCAAATGAAAAATCGAATGATGATCCCTTTCCAACTTCAAACATAATCGCTTCAATCAATACCTGATGTATTCGAACATCAATATCCTGAATAAACGTATCTAAATTATCAAAATTACCCTTAACCGTTGAAACAATTAAAGAATTTGAGGCCTTATCAACGATGGCAGATGAACCCGATGTTGGAAATGACTTTAAAAAGATATCGACCGCAGGAAATGCCGACGATGCGGTAATATTTTTAAATTTATAGGTTTTAGTTGAGACTTCTAATAACTTAGGTTGGGATTGTATTGGATAATCAATCAGTTGGTTAAACGATGAACCATCATCATTATAATGAGGGTCAATAGCTGGAACAGCATAATCCGTATCATTCTCGGCATTAATATCTAAGACAGGGTTAACACGGATCGCATTGTTTTGTCGGATAATCACAGGATTGCCTGAGATAACTTCAAAGCCACGGGAAGCCATCACCGAAATAAAAAACGAATCGAGGTTATTCGCAGTAATATCAGCGTTAAAAACTGTGATTTTTTCATCAAATTTAGCTGGAACAACAACACCTTTGCCTGATAACTGAGAGTACCAATTCACAAAATCAAGGATAGGAACGTTGTTCATTTCCAATGATTGTGCTTGTGTCAGTGAAGAAAATAAAAAAGTGAGTCCAATCAAAAAATTACTGACAATGTATTTCATAATTAACCCCACTTTTGAGTAAGTTTACCAAGCAATGATTGACAGGTTTCACGGTGAAGCCCTGCTTTTCAAAATCAGAGAGCGTAAAAATACCGTTAGGTGTCTGAAATTTATAAAAAACGGTATTTCCATGTTTATGATAAGAGTCGATATAGATAGAACTCATGTTTTTATCAATAAATTCAGCTTGTTGAGGGATGTACTTTTGATAAAAAAATTGAAAGACAAGGGTTAACAAAATACCTGAAAAAATTAAGGTCAGACGAGAAGAACGTTTAAAATAAATTTGAGTTAACCGCATAAAGAAACCTATATTTTTCTTCGCTGGATTATTATAAAGATAACTAGGTGGAAGCTGACAAAATGAGCCTTTATCATAAAAATCAGAGAATTGTTGTTTAGTATCATAAGCAGAATATAACGGTGAGCCTTGATATATCCACTTATCAACAATTAATGCGGTAG
>NZ_CM001855.1 GCF_000314895.2 Providencia sneebia DSM 19967
CAAACTCAAAGCAATAGGGTTTCTGTTTTCTTATGTTTTAATACATCAAAAAAGTTTGTCAAGTGATTGCCTTAACCATATCAGATAACAGCCCCAAAGGGGTGGTTTTTTGGGCGTTAGCAAAGCAAACCTTTTTGAACGCTTCAAACTAACAAAAACAAGTTTTGTCAGCTCTCAGCGTTGAGCTTAATAGCTATCTTTCAAATCCTCGTCTTTAAAGTATTCGATAGCTTTAAGTATTTTCTCAAGGTCTACTTTATTTTTTTATCTAATCCATCTTTTAATAATCCAGCCAGAATTGAGTTCTTTATTTCTGCTGTTACAACCATAGGGGCTAAAACAGATCTAGACTTTGGGTAGTCCTCCCAATGAAGACCTAGGCATTTTCTTGATTCTTCTTCGTTATTTAAGTGGTTATACTTACCGTATATCACGTAAAATCCTTTCTTTTCATCATAATGTGCAATGTTATATTCTTTCCAGTATGAAATGATCTTATCCATTATTTATTCCTTTTTTGAGGTTTGTTATGCCTAAAAATCACCTTATTTTTTCTACAATTACTCTAATAACAATCTGTTATCCAATCATATCATTAGCTAATGATATTCCGATTGAGTGTAAATCAGTAGAAGCTAACGCGTTAGTAAATCAAGCTTATAAATCACAATATGATAAGGCTTTTGTTGCTAAGCAACGGTTAGATCCAAATGAACAAGCGTCGTTAGTTTATGAAAAATTGACTGATTATGATTATAAAAATGGAGACTTCAAAGACATAATTATTCCATTGGATATATCGTTGACCCAAAATGCAGATACTCAATTGTTGGCTGTTCGAGAGGTTGCATATGATAATAAAAATAAAACTAGAACTTGTGAGGCAGCGGTTAAGATTTCAATAAGTGGTGTATTAATCGAAAATTATCAGGAATTAATTCCTAACGATATAGAGTTTAGAGATTTTACAAATCAGTTTAAAAATAAAGAAATAGGAACATTTAATATTAAATATATATTGGATAAGGATTATTCTGGTAACAATCAGATAGTTGTCTATGGATTATAATTAAGTGCGTAGCAGTGAGCGGAGCGAACTAGAAGAAAAAAGACCTCAAGATCGGTTTTGATTTTGGGGTTTATGTATTGACAATAAAGCAAAATATCTTATTTCTTAAGTAAGGGATACCTTAGATAGCAAGTTAGCGCAATACTTCGTATTACGTTACTTGTGAGGGGCTTCGCCCCTTCAATCCCCTGAAGGTCAAAACATAAAACACAAGGAAAAAAACATGGCAAATTTGAGCAATTTAAAAATTCTCATTGAAGATAAAAAAACATATAAAGATCGCTATCAACGTAAAAATTTTATTTCTTTATGTTTAAGTGACGAAGAATTAACAGAAGTTGAATTGTTAGCTGAAAAATTAGATTTAAAAAGAGCAGCAGCTATAAGAGCGTTACTTTTAAATAAATCTGCAATATTAAAAAATAAAATAAAAAATAACGGAAATAAAGAATATCTATTTCTATTAAATAATATATCTAATAACATTAATCAAATCGCTAAAAAAATTAATGCTAATATTGATTTTTTTATTAACAGCGCCAACGGTGAGCAATTCGCTTATTTGTTTGAAGAACTAACAGAGGATATAGAAAAAATAAAAGAGGTTTATAATGATACACAAACAGATAGGAGGTAAAAACAAACAGAGAAACGTTAAAAACTCATTATCTTATTTATTGCGTAAAGACAAAATAGAAGAACAACAATATATAAAAGTTTTATCTACAACAACAGAGCAAGATATTTTAAACTTTAACGAATATATTCAATCAAAAAACTTCTCTCACCCATACACAGCGGGCGTTCTTTCGTTTGAAGAAAAAGACATCGACGAAGATTTAAAAAATAAAATCATGTCAGAATTTGAAGAAATGATGTTCGCAGAAATCGCACCTGAGAACCGTCCCCCGGTCCTTTGGGTGCAGCATCAAGATAAAGGGCGACTAGAACTTAATTATCTTACATTCAACGCATTAGCAGATAAAAGAGCATACAAAACATACTATCACTATGCAGATAAAAAACTATTTAACGCATTTTGTGAAGTTGTTAATTATGAGAATAATATTAGCTCAGTTATAGACGTAGAAAATCACAAAGAAAGAAATAAGCTAATTAATACTTTAAATAATAAAATACCAAAACACAAAAAAGATATAGTAAATAAATTACAGGAAGAAATAATAGCGAAAATATCAATCGAAGAAATAAACAACAGAAAAGAATTAATTGATTTTTTAACTAAAGAGAAAAATATAATTATAAATCGTACAGGTGATAATTATATATCTATTAAATTTAGCGAAGAAGATAAGCCTGTAAGGTTAAAAGGAGATATCTATGAACAGAGCAGAGATTACAAAACTTATAACGAAGAATCAAGAATCGATCACAGAGCAGATCGAGAGTACGTTAAAAACGCACTCAGAGAGCACACGAGCGTTTTTGACGCAGAGCTTAGCAAAAGAACAAGTAGAAATAAAAAACGCTTTAAAAGAACACAGAACGAAAATAAGAATAGCAATGAACAAAACAATAAGAGAACAAATGACATTCAGGATGTTAGATCTGAAATATCAAGTAATAATAATAGCCTTATTAGGAATGAATTTATTTTTCTTAATTTTAATAATGATTTTAATAAAGAGAATTTAAACAATGAGCAGAATAATAGAAGCGATAAAACAGAAGAAAGAACAAGAGAACAAAGAATTAGAAGCATTGGAAGCGAAATTGAAAACATTAATCAAGAACAACAATCTATTTATTCGAAATTCGAAGATAGAAGCAGAGAACAACAATATATTAATGAGAAATCTAAAAGAATTAGAAGAAGAATTAGACTATCAAACAGATATGTTGACAGATTTTTTAGATTATTTTTTGACAATATCGAGCGATTTAAACGAACTCAAGAACTCAAAAAAAGCATCACTCAAAAAGTCTCAAAATTCTTTAAAAAACAAGAAGAAACGCAAGGGCAACAAAACAAAATTGAAAGACGACGAAGATTTAAAATCTGATATTCAAGACATGAAAAAAACGCTTAGTTTTTTATTTAGTTATTATAAGAACCACATAACAAAAGAGAGCTAAACGCTCTCTTTTAGATCTTGTTGCTTGTATCGCTTCGCTAGAGACGTTACAGCGTTATAAGAGCATTGCATAGCTTCCGCTACCTCTTTCCAACTCAGCCCCTTCTCTCGTAGCTCATACGCTGTTTTGCGACGATTTAATGCCTCTTTCTCGTAATCTTCTCTGTCTATAGCAGTGTATTTTATTACTGTTGTTATTGAGACATTAAATTTTTTTGCTAACTCTTTTTGTGTTAATCCGTCTCTGTTTACTCTCATTTTTTACCTCCTAAAAAATCAAGCATATTCAATATTTCGCTTTGTTTTTTATAGTTATTTTTTTCTTTCCTAGATTCTTTTTTCCCCTTGCGCTTTGTATCTCTGAAAACTTAGCAACGTCAAAATTTTTCCATGTCCATTTGCCTATACTTCGGGCTGTCGCTTTTATTTCATTGAATGGCAAAGGGTTTTGCTGATTACAAACAGCGTTGAGGTTGATCGCTTGTCTCTCAACTTCTTTCATCCATTGTTCAAATGATGATGAAGATTTAAACCCTAAAACTCGTTTATAAGACCAAGCTCGCAGATCATCAAAAAGGTTAACATTGCGACCTAATCCGTAATTTTCAGCTTTAACGCTTTTAGGTTGATTTAAATCGACAAAATCAGCGAGATAATCGAGATCATACAATTCAGCACCAGACCACCAAGGCGACCAATGACTATTTAACGGGTTTTTAGTAATAAGCCCTACATAGTTAGGGTCTGAACCTAATCTGTTTGCTATGCTGTTTTCTACTGCGGAGGCATAGCGTAACGGTTTTAATTTTGCTTGTTGTGTTTTACAAACCCCGTTCTTCAAAATATAACCATAATGACACCTGCCAGATTTGGGGCTTTTCGTTATAAAGTGAGGAACAGGCAAGTTAACTTCTTCAAATTTATAAAAACAATTTTCTTCATCTAGATCGAATAGCAAGCAAGTTTGTATAGCTGGTTGATTAGCTTGTATGTAAAGCATTTCTAGCGCTTTTTCTTTTTTTCTAATTCTTAACCCATTACTTAAATCGTCAGAACAGTAGGGCTTCATTGGCATTTGACTTATAAAATTTTGTCTATTATCGTTGTTAAACATAAAGCAGTCCTTTTTCTCTGAAACCCTGTTGCTACGGTCGCC